>NZ_JBPWAP010000060.1:0-29297 GCF_051776705.1 Bacillus cereus group sp. BceL291
ACGAGTTCAAGACCCTAAAAGACCAACGGCTCTCTCTTCACTTCTACTATATAAAAAATAGTAGTGCGAACCAATGCCTTGGTCTGCACTACTAATCTTAGTATGTTTTATGAATGAAAGTAGCTAGCGAACAGTAAGGTGATCCAAATTATAATGGGATAAGAAAATAAGCTGAAAAGGAGTGTAATTACGAATTGCTTTGGATGAATTAAGTGTTTTTTTGATAAAAAAAAGAAAATAGAAAAGAGAGTAATGAAAAATGCTGATATTACGCCGGGGTTATAAGAGCGATAAATGAAAAACAAAATAATATGTTGAACAGAGTTGAAGAAGATGGCCCCTTGTATAAAAATAATCCAGCATATAGAAGACAAGAAGTTAAGTTGATATAGAAAGACGATAAGTAATACAAAGATTGTTAATACGGAAATGGCGATGAAAAATTGTTGGCTAGTTATAAGACGGATTGAAAATTGATTAGCAAGGTATTGTGGCATTTGGAAAGCTTCTTCAAGGTTATGAATGAAAAATAATAAGGGAATGATCCAGAATATAGTAGTGGAATGTTTTTTCATCAATTTACATCACTCCAATAAAGTATAGAAAGCCTAAAAAAAGGCCCTCTATACAGAGATGGTTATTCAATTATGATATTTTTTAAATTAACTTCATGATGCTCTCGTTCTTTCAGATAAGCAGCTAGTTCCTCTTGTAAAATATTTAATATTTGCTTAGCTGATTGTTGGATTGGATTAGGTAGCTCTTCTAATATATGCATCCCGACTTTTACTTTTGTACGAATTACCCTTCGTAGTAATTCCTCATGCATGTACTACACCTCCAAACCGAATATTTAGTACATCTTCTTCAAATTTTGCTCCTTGAATAGAAAGGTGTGTTAATGTTTTTGGTAACGTGATGTTCCGTTTAACAGAACCCGCTCGAATAATAAGTTCATCACCTTTTTGATTTAAGGAAAGTTCACTTTTGTTTGAGAAGGGAATGGACAGAACGAAAATATACTCATCGCCATCCTTTTTTACATATTGAGTGCGCCCGTTAAATTTTACTTCTGTAGGGGAATGATCAGTTTTAAATAAAGAATCTCCTACACGTTCTAACATAGACAAACCAACAACTTCTTGTTCAAACATTGGAGCTTCGTAAATAGGAAGGGGTTGAAAACTATCTTTAATTAATGTTTTATATTTCTTCTGTGTATCTTTCCATGCCTGAAAATAAGGATCGGTGACAGTGTTAGGGATGACGCGGTTAATCATAATGGCATCTACGTTATAATCGTATAAATTCAAATAAGTAAAGCTGCGCTGGGCTTCTTTAATGACCATTTTTTCAGGATTTACAACGATGCGGATACTTGTTACTTCTCGATTTGATAAAATATCTCTCATTTCTCCGAGCTGTTCAAGTGTACTTGTTAATTCGTCCATAATATCGTCGGTTGGAAGAGGGACACCAAGGACTGGTTGAGCTACAGGACGAACGACTTTTAAAACTTTTCTTTTAATAGGAAATAATTTTTCCATCCACCAGCCGAGCATGTCTGGAAAGCTTAGCATTGCTAATGTTTCTCCTGTAGGGGCACAATCAATAATGATAACATCATATGTGTCTTGCTTATAATAATCGAGTACGCGAAGTAGGCTAATTAAATCTTCCATACCGGGAAACATCGTTAATTCTTCTGTTGTAATATCATCAGCTGCTTTAGAAGTGAAGAGTAGTGTAATATATTTCTGTAATTTTCCCCAGCCTTTTTCCATTTCATAAATCGTATTAATTTCTTGTGCCCACAAATTTTCACGAATTTCTAGTGGTTCAGAAGATAGCTTTATACCAAATGAATCACCTAAACTATGAGCAGGATCTGTGCTCATTACTAATGTTTTTAATCCTTGTTTCGCACTTTGAATTGCTGTTGCTGCTGAAATGCTAGTTTTTCCTACGCCGCCTTTACCTGTATACAAGATAATTCTCATCATTCATATCCCCTTTGTTTCGAATGTCGAATATTACGAGTGTCGAAGTAAATGGTTGAATAAAAACCCAGATAGGGTTTTATTCAATCGGAATGTTTTTCATTTTAGGTGTAGAAATCTTTTCTTCTGTTTTTTGCTGTGACGTAGCGATGTGATTCATGATTTTTTGGAAGATTTGTAGTAAGAATGCTTTTTCTTCTTCTGATAATGCTTCTGTTACTAAGCTAAAGTAATGGGCCGCATTTTGTTTTACTTCTTGAACGAGCATTACGCCGTTTTCTGTTAACCGAATTAATACAATACGTCGGTCATTTTCATCACGGTAGCGTTCAATATATCCCTTTTTTACAAGGCGATTTACAACGCCCGTTGTTGTACTCATCGGTATATCAAGAAGATCAGCAATTTTCGTCATTGTAATATCTGTATTTCGTTCCATCCAAAGTAAACAAAATACTTCTGTTTTAGAAAGTGTTAAATCTAGGCTTACCCATTCTTCAGGATAGAAAAGTTTCTTGGCGTTATCTAGCAGTAAGTCTAAAAAATGTTCATATTGCAACAATTAATTCCACTCCCGTATATTTCGAGGTTCGTAATATTTATTTTTATTTTATGTAGAATAGAAATAATTGTCAATGATTTTAATTGTTTTTTCAGATTAGGCAGAAAACTTTCTTTAAAATAGTATTCTTTTATGATAGATTTATAAATATAAAACGAGAATTTACATAAAAATCCATCATGGTAAATATACTTATCTATAATGGGTATGCAGCTAACGAGGGAGAGAACGATGAGAAGACGTAATACGCAAGCGTTCACGTTTTTAGCATGGACTTCATTTGTTTGTGCGATTTCAGGTATGCTAATTGGGATTTATACGTTAGATGAAACGCTTAGTGTAAAAGGATACTATTTAATTGGAACATTATTTTTAACGATGTCTTGTTTTGTATTACAAAAAACAATTCGTGATAATGAAGAAGATAACGAGAGATTTCCGAAAAATAAACCGTTAGATAAAGAGTAAATTGTAAAGAAAGGCATTTGCCTTTCTTTTTTTATGTAAAAATGGCGTAAGTACTCTGTGTTGACTTGCTTGAAGTACTGAAAATTTGGTATCATCAATAGTATTGTAGATTGAACGATATATTATGGAGGTGGCCTAGCCGTGTCAAGAATTTCCGTTGAGAATGTAAAGCACGTAGCACATTTAGCACGTCTTGCAATTACTGATCAAGAAGCAGAAAAATTTCAAAAACAACTAGATGCAATTGTTACATTTGCAGAACAGTTAAATGAATTAGATACAACAGATGTAAAACCAACAACTCATGTATTAACTATGAAAAATGTTATGCGTGAAGATGTACCAGAAAAAGGTTTACCAGTCGAAGAAGTATTAAAAAATGCACCGGATCACAAAGATAATCAAATCCGTGTTCCAGCAGTATTAGAATAGAGGAGGGGAATTTCGATGTCATTATTTGATCATTCAGTATCAGAGTTACATAAGAAGTTAAACAACAAAGAAATTTCCGTTACGGATTTAGTAGAAGAATCTTACAAACGTATTGCGGATGTTGAAGATAACGTAAAAGCTTTTCTTACATTAGATGAAGAAAATGCACGCGCAAAAGCGAAAGAATTAGATGCAAAAATCGGCGCTGAAGATAATGGTTTATTATTCGGTATGCCAATTGGTGTAAAAGATAACATTGTAACTAACGGTCTTCGTACAACTTGTGCGAGCAAAATGTTAGCAAACTTCGATCCAATTTATGATGCGACAGTTGTGCAAAAGCTAAAAGCTGCTGACACAATTACAATCGGTAAATTAAACATGGACGAGTTCGCAATGGGTTCTTCAAATGAAAACTCAGGATTCTACGCTACGAAAAACCCATGGAACTTAGATTACGTTCCGGGCGGATCTAGTGGTGGTTCTGCAGCAGCTGTAGCAGCAGGAGAAGTACTATTCTCTCTAGGTTCTGATACGGGTGGTTCTATCCGTCAGCCAGCTGCATATTGCGGTGTTGTAGGTTTAAAACCAACTTATGGACGCGTATCTCGTTACGGATTAGTAGCATTCGCATCTTCACTTGACCAAATCGGACCGATTACACGTACAGTAGAAGACAATGCATACTTATTACAAGCTATTTCAGGTATTGACCGCATGGATGCAACTTCTGCAAACGTTGAAGTTGGAAACTATTTAGCTGGTTTAACAGGCGATGTTAAAGGTTTACGCATTGCTGTACCGAAAGAATACTTAGGCGAAGGTGTTGGCGAAGAAGCTCGTGAGTCAGTACTAGCTGCTTTAAAAGTATTAGAAGGTATGGGCGCAACTTGGGAGGAAGTATCGCTTCCACACTCTAAATACGCTCTAGCAACGTATTACTTACTATCTTCTTCTGAAGCATCTGCGAACCTTTCACGCTTTGATGGCGTGCGTTACGGTGTTCGTTCTGATAATGTAAATAACTTATTAGATCTTTACAAAAACACACGTAGTGAAGGTTTCGGTGATGAAGTTAAACGTCGTATTATGCTTGGTACATTTGCGCTTAGCTCTGGTTACTATGATGCATATTACAAGAAAGCACAACAAGTACGTACATTAATTAAAAACGACTTTGAAAATGTATTTGCTAACTATGATGTTATTATTGGACCAACAACGCCAACTCCGGCATTTAAAGTGGGCGAAAAAGTTGATGATCCAATGACAATGTATGCAAATGACATTTTAACAATCCCAGTAAACTTAGCGGGTGTTCCAGCGATTTCTGTTCCATGTGGATTCGGTGCTAACAACATGCCACTTGGTCTACAAATCATTGGTAAACACTTCGATGAAGCGACAATTTACCGCGTTGCACATGCGTTTGAGCAAGCAACAGACTATCATACAAAAAAAGCAAGTCTGTAAGGAGGCGAGCATAGATGAATTTAGAAACAATTATTGGTTTAGAGGTTCACGTTGAGTTAAAAACAAATTCGAAAATTTTCTCTGCGAGTCCAACAGAATTCGGAGCGGAGCCAAATACACAAACAAGTGTAATTGACTTAGGATACCCAGGGGTACTTCCTACTTTAAATAAAGAAGCAGTTAACTTTGCAATGAAAGCTGCAATGGCATTAAACTGTGAAATCGCAACGGAAACGAAGTTTGACCGTAAAAACTATTTCTATCCAGATAACCCGAAAGCTTACCAAATCTCTCAATTTGATAAGCCAATTGGTGAAAATGGTTGGATTGAAATCGAAGTAGACGGTAAAAAGAAACGTATCGGTATTACACGTCTTCATTTAGAAGAAGATGCTGGTAAATCAACGCATACAGCTGATGGTTCATTAGTAGACTACAACCGTCAAGGTATGCCTTTAATCGAGATCGTATCTGAGCCAGATATGCGTACGCCAGAAGAAGCATATGCATACTTAGAGAAGTTAAAATCAATCATTCAATACACTGGTGTATCTGATTGTAAGATGGAAGAAGGTTCCTTACGTTGTGATGCGAACATTTCCCTTCGTCCAGTTGGACAAGAGAAGTTCGGTACAAAAGCGGAACTGAAAAACTTAAACTCATTCACTTACGTACAAAAAGGTCTTGAGCATGAGCAAGTGCGCCAAGAAAAAGAACTGTTATCTGGTGGCATCATCCAACAAGAAACACGTCGTTATGATGAAGCAACAAAGAAAACAATCTTAATGCGTGTGAAAGAAGGATCTGACGATTACCGTTACTTCCCGGAGCCAGACTTAGTTGAACTTTACATCGATGATGAGTGGAAAGAAGCAGTTCGAGCTTCTATTCCAGAACTTCCAGATGCACGTAAAGCTCGCTACGTTGCAGAATTAGGCTTACCAGCTTATGATGCACACGTGTTAACATTAACGAAAGAGATGTCTGATTTCTTTGAAGCAACTGTTGCAGACGGTGCTGATGCGAAATTAACATCGAACTGGTTAATGGGTGAAGTACTTGCATACTTAAACAAACAACAAAAAGAATTAAAAGACGTTGCATTAACGCCTGCTGGTTTATCTAAAATGGTTCAATTAATTGAAAAAGGTACAATTTCTTCTAAAATCGCGAAGAAAGTATTTAACGAATTAATTGAAAAAGGTGGAGACCCAGAAGAAATCGTTAAAGCGAAAGGTCTTGTTCAAATTTCTGACGAGGGTACACTTCGTAAAGTTGTAACAGAAATTCTTGATAATAATGAGCAATCTATCGAAGACTTTAAAAACGGTAAAGACCGTGCAATTGGCTTCTTAGTTGGTCAAATTATGAAAGCTACAAAAGGACAAGCAAATCCACCACTTGTTAACAAAATCTTACTTGAAGAGATTAATAAGCGATAATAGTAGTGACTTTTAAAGATTAAGCAGAAAAACACCCGTACATGGGTGTTTTTCTAGGTTAATCAAACGTTTGTTTAAATGAGACAAAATCGTTTAAACAAACGTTTGATTAACTGTCAAAAGTGGAAAAATGTTTGTATAGCAACTATGGTATGATAGTTGCAAAAAGGTGGGAATAATGATAAATCTAAACATAGAGGTTTTTTTCATCTCATGAAATAATAGATAGTTATTATTCGTTATATGTAAATTTTTATGGAAGAATGGATAGAAATAAAGTGAAACTTTAATCAGTAGGAGGTTCATCCACCATTGATTATTAGCCCTCACCAATCGGGCATTTACTGCCCGCAAATAGCGGGATAAATTTTGAAGTCAAATAAAAAACCATTGAAATGAATATTTACTTTTGATGGACTACACGAATCGGGTTCTTACTGCCTGTTTGAGCGGGATAAAAGAAGGATAGCAAGATGAGAGGAGGTAGGCATGGGAATACTGAATAGAAGTTCAGTATGTTCTTTTTCGATACATAAAGAAATTTCCTGTGCTAATAAATGATGAAGCGAGCAAGAATTATTTATAATCCTACTTCGGGGCGTGAGCTATTTAAGAAGAGCTTACCAGAAGTATTACAAAAATTAGAACAAGCTGGCTATGAGACATCTTGTCATGCGACAACGGGTCCTGGAGACGCTACTGTGGCGGCGAGGCAAGCTGCGGATCGTAAGTTTGATGTTGTTATTGCGGCTGGTGGCGACGGTACATTAAATGAAGTAGTAAACGGTTTAGTTGGGCATGAATTCCGTCCGAAATTTGGAATTATTCCAGTTGGAACGACAAATGACTTTGCACGTGCAATTGGTGTACCTCGTTCTATTGAAGAGGCAGCAGATATTATTTGCGAAGGAAAAACAGTGCCATTAGACCTTGGTAGAGCGAACGATACATATTTTATTAACATCGCTGGTGGCGGTCGTATTACAGAATTAACATACGAAGTACCGAGTAAGTTAAAGACAGTATTAGGACAACTTGCTTATTACCTAAAAGGTATCGAGATGTTACCATCATTGCATCCGACATATGTTGAAATTGAGTATGATGGAAAGTTACTACAAGAAGAAATTACGATGTTTTTAATTACGAATACCCGTTCAGTAGGTGGATTTGAAAAGGTAGCACCGTATGCATCTATTAACGATGGGTTATTTGACCTATTAGTACTGAAAAAAGGTTCTATCGCTGATTTAATTAAAGCAGCAACACAAGCACAACGTGGTGAACATATTAATAATCCAAAAGTGTTATATACACAAGCGAACCGAATTAAAGTACATTCACCAGATAAACTAATGATTAATTTAGATGGTGAGTATGGTGGAGATGCACCGATGGAATTCGAAAATATATATCATTGTTTAGAACTATTTGTTCCTGAACATCAAGAGGATGCCCTGTAAAGGCATCCTTTTTACTTTGTTAAAATGAATTGTAAATTGGGAGTTAGTTTGATTTTTATGGTATTTTTACAATTCTTTTATTTTACATCCATACTTTATTGATACACTGGAAGAGATAAGAAATGAGAGGTAGGGTGCTATGGAGAAGGTAAAGGCGATATTATTTGATAAAGATGGGACATTAATGGATTTTCATTCAATATGGATAAAAGTAGCTGAAGAACTTGTAGCTGAATGTATAAGTTTATATCATTTACCAAGTACAATGCGGCAGACCTTATTAGAAGAGATTGGTGTAGAGGGAGCATTTGTTAATCCGAGGAGTGCAATAGCTGCTGGAACAAGCCTTGATGTAGCGAAGGGGCTTTGTAATTATATTGAGTCTGCTAGAGAAGAAGAGATGCATCATTGGGTAAGTGAGAAGTTATTTTCCCTTATGTATGAGCATCGTTCGCATATGAAAATGACAGCAGATTTACCGAAAGTGTTACAGGCATTAAAAGATAAAGGATTTATATTAGGGGTTGTCACGGCGGATGATTTCGCACCAACAGAATTATTTTTAAAACAATATAAGTTGGAGAACTTTTTTGATTATATTATAGCCTCGGATACATTCCCTGCGCAAAAACCAGATAAAAAGATTATAGAAGTGTTTTGTGAAAAATTTAATTTAGCATCATGTGAGGTTGCGGTTGTTGGAGATACGCCAACTGATTTACATTTAGCCAAAAATGGCGATTGCTATGCAATTGGGGTGCTATCTGGTACGGGAGACCGTCCAACATTAGAACCACTTGCTGATTTAGTGTTAGATTCTGTTGGAGAGTTTATTTCTCAATCGGGTGAGTTTTTCTGGGAGAAAGAAAAGTCTAATGTGTAAGGAAAATAAGTCTATAAAGACTCTTAATGAGTCTTTATAGACTTATTTTTTATGCCTGGATACAAAGAATATAGGATAAATGCTAGAAAAGAAAGTTGGCATACATTTTGCAATAAAAAGAGAAAACAATGTAAAGAAAAGGATGGGGTACGCAATGAACACAAAAAAATTTGCTAAAGTAAATGAACAAATTCCAGGACCGAAAGCGGCATCTTTATTAGAACGCCGTCAAAATATAGTACCAAAAGGAGTAAGTAACGGCATCCCAACGTTTGTACAATCTGCAAATGGTGCTCTTGTAACAGATGTTGATGGTAATCAGTACATTGATTTTGCAGGAGCAATCGGGACAATTAACGTAGGGCATTGTCATCCAGCGGTTAAAGAAGCGCTCCATAAACAAGTCGATCAATACATTCATACTGGATTTAATGTCATGATGTATGAGCCATATATTGAATTAGCGGAAAAGCTTGCGGCATTGGCACCAGGAAGTTTCGATAAGCAAGTCCTCTTTTTAAATAGTGGTGCAGAAGCAGTTGAGAACGCGGTGAAGATCGCTCGTAAATATACGAAGAGACCTGGTATTATCGCATTTTCTAAAGGTTTCCACGGGCGTACATTAATGACAATGACGATGACAAGTAAAGTGAAGCCATATAAATTTGGGTTTGGTCCCTTTGCTCCAGAAGTATATAAAGCGCCATTTCCATACGAATACCGTCGCCCAGAGGGATTAACGGAAGAGCAATATGATGATTTTATTATTGAAGAGTTTAAGAACTTCTTCATATCGGAAGTAGCACCAGAAACAATTGCAGCTGTTGTAATGGAGCCTGTTCAAGGGGAAGGTGGATTTATCGTCCCAAGTAAGAAATTTGTTCAAGAAGTACGCCGCATTTGTTCAGAGAACGGCATCTTATTTGTAGCGGATGAAATACAAACAGGCTTTAGTCGTACAGGAAAATATTTTGCAATTGATCACTATGATGTCGTTCCAGATTTAATTACAGTGTCTAAATCATTAGGTGCTGGTGTACCGATAAGTGGTGTCATTGGACGTAAAGAAATTATGAATGAGTCTGCACCAGGTGAACTTGGTGGAACGTATGCAGGAAGTCCATTAGGATGTGCGGCTGCATTAGCTGTTCTCGATGTAATAGAAAATGAGAAATTAAATGATAGAGCGATAGAATTAGGAAAAGTCGTAATGAACCGATTCGAAGAGATGAAAAATAAATATCATTGCATCGGCGATGTGCGTGGGTTAGGTGCAATGTGTGCATTTGAGGTCGTTCAAGATCGTAAGACGAAAGCACCTGACAAAACGTTAACGGCTAATCTATGTGCAGAGGCAAATAAGCGTGGGTTACTGTTATTATCAGCAGGAACATATGGAAATGTTATCCGTATGTTAATGCCTTTAGTTATTACAGATGAGCAACTTGAAGAAGGTTTAACAATAATTGAAGAATCATTGCAAGCTTGTTATGAGCAAACAAACATCGCTCGCGTTTAAAAAATGAAGTATAAATAGCAAACATTCTAGCTGACTCTATATTAAATGCAGAAAATTCACTTTATAATAAAGGTAGTGAAGTGGATCGATGGATTTGAAGTTAGGGGTGGCTAGGATGGTTGCAGAAAAGGAACGAGTGTTAATGGATTTAAAAGATGTATTTGAATATGCGTTTGACGAAATTTTTGTTACAGATGAGCAAGGGATCGTTGTGCGTGTAAATAGTACATGTGAAAGGCACTACCAACTAGCTGCCGAAGAGTTAGTTGGTAAGCATGTAAAAGAACTACAAAAGGATGGAATCTTTTATCCATCAGCGACATTAGAAGTGATTGAAAAAAAGAGGCCAATTGAACTCGTTCAAACTACAAAATCAGGAGAGTATTTACACGTTCGTACAAGGCCTGTTTTTGATGATGAGGGAAATTTAAGAAGAGTGATTAGTTATTCTCGGGACCTTACTGAACTCTATCAATTACGTCAAAAGGTAGAGGAAATGGATAATCAGCTAAAAACATATAAAAAAGAATTAAGAGAAACATATGAGCATGAAGGACTTATTTTTAAAAGTCTAGCTATGCAAAAAATAGTCGATACAATCAAAAAAGTATCTGTAGTGGATAGTACTGTTCTCGTTTTAGGCGAGACTGGAGTTGGGAAAAGTCGATTAGTACGCCATTTACATGAAGTGAGTCACCGTAAGAATGAAAGTTTCTATGAAATTAATTGTGCGGCATTGCCAACTAATTTAATTGAATCAGAGCTTTTTGGATATTCAGGTGGATCTTTTACAGGTGCGAATCGTGAAGGGAAAAAGGGACTATTAGAATCCGCGCATAAAGGAACTCTTTTTTTAGATGAAATCGGTGAAATGCCGCTTGAAATTCAAGCGAAGCTTTTGCAAGTATTGCAAGAAAAAACATTTCGTCCTATAGGCGGAAGAGAATTAAAAAAAGTGGATGTCCGAATTGTGGCGGCAACAAATAGAGATTTAAGCGAGATGGTGAAACAAGGAACATTTCGGAAAGATTTATACTATCGTTTGAATGTCATTCCAATTGCAATTCCCCCGCTTAGGGAAAGAACAGAAGATATTTTGCCGCTTATTTATCATTACTTGCAGCATTTTAATAAAAAATACGGACGTGATGTGAAACTAGCGCCGAGTACGTTACAAATGTTTGTTGGATATCCGTGGGAAGGAAACAATAGAGAAATAGAGAATGTAATTGAGAGAATTGTTATTACTGTCGATGATGTTGTAACGGTAGAGGATTTGCCACTCTCTATGCAAGAGGCTGCAGTTGAACAATCGGGGCAAAGCCTTTATAAAATGCTGGAAGAGGTAGAGAGAAATATTATTCTTAAAGCGTATAAAACGTATGGATCAAGTTATAAAGTAGCTGAGTTTTTGCAAATTAGTCAATCTGCTGCTACTAGGAAAATTAAGAAGTTCATAGAGGAGGAAGAAAACATTGGATAAAAAGGCGACTTTCGTAAGTATAGATAAAAAGGCGATGTATATAAATGGTGAGTGGATTACACTACAAGAACAAATTGAAGTAAATAATCCTGCGACGAAGGAAATATTTGCAACTGTACCAAAGGGCGGAGTAACAGAGGCAAAGCAAGCTGTTGATGCTGCACATGAAGCTTTTAAAACGTGGTCTAAGTTAACGGCAGCAGATCGTGCCACGAAGTTAAAAAAGTGGTTCATGCTTATTGATAAAAATAAAGAAGAAATCGCAGCGATTATGACGAAGGAACAAGGAAAGCCGTTTGCAGAAGCGCTTGGTGAAGTAAATTATGCAAATAGTTTTGTTGAATGGTATGCAGAAGAGGGGAAACGTGTATATGGTGAAATGATTCCTGCTTCTCATCCGAATAAGCGCATTTTAGTTATGAAGCAACCAGTTGGCGTTATGGCAGCTATTACACCTTGGAACTTCCCGGCAGCGATGATTACGAGAAAGGTAGCACCAGCGCTTGCAGCAGGCTGTACAGCCGTTGTGAAACCGGCGAGTCAAACGCCATTAACTGCATTGAAATTAGCTGAATTAGCTCATGAAGCAGATATTCCAAAGGGCGTAATCAATATCGTAACAGGTAGTGCAAAAGCAATTGCTGATACATGGATGGAAGATAGTCGCGTTCGAAAAGTGTCCTTTACAGGGTCAACGGAAATCGGGAAAGAGTTAATGGCTAGTGCTGCACAAACGATGAAAAAAGTTTCGCTTGAGTTAGGTGGCCACGCTCCATTTATCGTAATGAATGATGCAGATTTAGATAAAGCAGTAGAAGCGGTAATTGATTCGAAATTCCGTAACGCAGGACAAACGTGTATATGTACAAACCGAGTATTCGTTCAAGAAGAAGTATACGAAGTATTTGTAGAGAAGTTCCAAAAGGCAGTAGGGCAGTTGAAAGTAGGAGACGGTTTCGGTGACGGAACGACTGTTGGGCCACTTATTGATGAGAATGCAGTTTCAAAAGTACAAGAACATATTGAAGATGCTATTCAAAAAGGTGGAACAGTTTTATATGGTGGTCAAAAGGTCGCAGAGTTAGAGGGACATTTCATTCAACCGACTGTAATTGGGGTGGCAAATGATACGATGCTTTGTATGAATGAAGAAACATTTGGGCCAGTGGCACCAGTTGCGAAATTCAAAACAGTTGATGAAGTAATCGAACGTGCAAATAATACACCATACGGTTTAGCTGCGTATATTTTCACGAAAGACATTAGCCAAGCATTCCAAATTAGTGAAGCGTTAGAGTACGGTATTATCGGTCTAAACGACGGTCTTCCATCAGTTGCACAAGCACCATTCGGTGGATTTAAAGAAAGTGGTATCGGCCGTGAAGGAGGCCATTTCGGCATCGAGGAATATTTAGAAATTAAATATATTTCATTGGGACTATAAGTAGTATACTAGAATCTCTATAAGGTAACAGAGAAGGAGATTCTAGTATGGTATATTGGCTATTATTACTTGTTACAATTATTTTTGAAGTAGCTGGAACAATTGCGATGAAACTATCAAATGGTTTAACAAAGCTCGTTCCAAGTGTACTGATTTTCGTGTTTTATGGAATTTGTTTCAGCGTGTTCGCCATCGTTGTGAAAAAGATCCATTTAAGTATTGCTTATGCTATTTGGTCTGGCGTTGGAACATTACTTATTACAATCATTAGTGTGTACTTTTTTAAAGAGCATATTAGTTTATTTCAAGCATTTTGTATTCTTTTTATTGTTTTGGGTGTCATTGGGCTTAAGGTTTCATCGGCATCATGAAAGCTATCTTTTGTAGAAGATAGCTTTTTTCTATTTGTGCAGTTAGCAATTAATACGACAAAATATGACAAGAAAGCGTAAAGCATTTTGTTATGATACATATGAAATATTGTCTTATGTGGAGGAAAGAGTATGTTAAAAAAGGTGAGTCAAATTGTTTTAATTTTTGGCATAGCTTTTAGTTTAAGTGCTTGCACTGAGACTAAAGATAGTAATGAAAGTAAACAAGAAGATGTTCAAGATAAAGTGTATAAAATAGGGGAGACAGTAGACGTAGATGGTTTGCAAGTAACTATCGATTCAGTTAAATTAGGATATACGGATTATGATGAGGATAAAAAGAAAGAGGAGATTTTGGGGATTATTTTCAAAGTAGAAAATAATAGTAAAAAGGAAATACCTTTTGCATTTTATGAATTTGAGATTACCGATAAGAAAGGTACAAGATTTAAAGAATATAATAACCCTGATAGCTTTATTAGTAAAAAGTTAGCACCAGAAGAAAAAATTCAAGATATCATGCTATTTGACGTAGCGAAAGAAAATACGTATATCGCTACGTATAGACCAGAGTTTACGCGTGAAAATAGAACAATAAAATTTGAATTGAAACCAAATAAATAAAGAAACACATTGGATTATCCAATGTGTTTCTTTATGGTAATAAATTTAAAACGCCCAGTTACCTTTACGGAAGATAGGCTCATGTCTGCCATCAGCAGTAATACCGTCAATATCAAGCTCAGCTGATCCAATCATGAAGTCGTTGTGTGTAATACTAGCGTTTGCGCCGTTTTCAGCAAGTTCTTCTTTAGACATTGTTTTTCCGCCAACTAAGTTAAATGCGTAAGCATTTCCAATCGCAAGGTGGCAAGATGCATTTTCGTCAAATAGTGTATTGTAGAATAAAACATTTGTGTTTGAAATTGGTGAGTCATGAGGTACTAAAGCTACTTCCCCTAAGAAGTGAGAACCTTCATCTGTTTCTACTAAATGTTTTAAAGCTTCTTCACCAGCTTCAGCTTTATAGTCTACGATACGTCCGTTTTCAAATGTTAACGTGAAATTATCGATAATATTACCTGCAAATACTAACGGTTTTGTACTAGAAACTTGGCCGTTTACACCTGTTTTAAGTGGCATTGTAAATACTTCTTCAGTTGGAATATTAGCCATAAATGGTACGTTCTTTTCATTTAAGCTACCAGCACCAGCCCATACATGTTTTTCTGGAAGTTCGATTGTTAAATCTGTTCCAGGACCTGTATAGTGAAGAGCTTTATAATGCTTTTCGTTTAAGTAATCCACTTTTGTATGTAATGTTTCATCATGTTCTTTCCATGCTTCTACAGGATTTTCTAAATCAGCACGAGTAGCTTTGAAAATAGCATCCCATAACTTGGCTTCTTGTTCTTCTGGCGCTACGTCAGGGAATACTTTCGCAGCCCATTCTTTCGTAGGAACAGAAATGACACACCAGCTTACTTTATCTGCTTGTACGTAATCACGGTATACTTTCATTGCTTCTCCAGCTACTTTATGAGCTGTTGCGATACGCGATGGTTCTACACCTTTTAATAAATCAGGGTTTTCTGCATAGATAGACATAAATGCAGCGCCTTCTTTTGCTAATTCTTCACGAGCATGTGCTTTCCAAGATGGAAATTCAGCGAAAGCTTCTTCAGGAGCTAGATCGAATTTTAAGCGTGTTAACGTCTCATCATTCCAATCTACATATACGTGTTTTGCACCAGATTTATATGCTTTTTCTGTAACGAGGCGTACAAATTGTACAGCTTCAAGAGGTGCACTAATTGATAAAGTTTGTCCAGGTTGAATATTAACACCAACATTAACTGCAAGAGCAGCATATTTCTCTAACGTTTGTTCAAATGACATATGTATAATCTCCTTTAATTTGAAAGATTTCTTACTATATATAATACAAGAAAATTCTAAAAATATATATAAATATAAAGTAAAAAGAGAGCTCAAAATGTGTTGAGCCCTTATATTTACTTAATTGAAGAAGCAAACTGCTCTACAGTCGTTGTATGGTGTATACGAACGCGCTTCATCTTTAACAATTCATCAGGTTCACCCTTCGTAATGAATTGCCCAGGCTTTGTCGTCGTCGCAAATTGATAATACTTCTTCGTTTCTGCAACAACCTTATCATCTACATGACCGAATGGATAAGCAATCGCAATAACAGGCTTACCTGTTATTTTTTCTAGCTTTTCTTTTGAACCTTTTAACTCTTCCTCATAGTTTGTAATTTTCGGTAAGTCTGCATGTGTTGCAGTATGAGATTGCACCGAGAAAATGCCGGAATCAACCATTTCTTTTATTTCAGAAGTAGACAATGCTCCTTCTACATCAACGTTATCAACAATCATATATTCTGTTGCTGCCGGTTTAAAAGTATCATCTTTTAGCTTTTGTAAAATGCGAAATGCATTCATATTATTTTTCATACCGTCATCAAATGTAACGAAAATCGGTTTATTTACTTTATTTATATCGCCCCAGCGTTCAAACGTTAAAAGCGTATAACCATTGTCCTTTAAATGTTTCATTTGTGCTTCAAAGTTAGCTGGTGATACGAATAAGTCTTTAATGCCTTGACCATGATAATCATCAATTGCGTGATACATAAGAACAGGAACCTTTTGTTCGAAAGTAATAGTAGATTTCGTAAGCGGGATTGTTTTCCCATCTTCTTTCATTCCTGTTGCTTCAATTTGGAACTCACCGCGTTTTCCTTCAAATTCCTTTATATCAAAAGGAAGTGTGAATTGTTTCTCTTTTTCTTTAGAAGAAAAAGATTTAGCACTTTCCTTGCCATCAGCTGTGCGCCAAATTTTATATTGTACTTCATTTAAAGAATCTTTTATGTCTGTAATATGAATACTTGTGTTTGTAGATTCGTGTGTAACTGAATTATATGAGATTTTACCTTGTTCTTGCACAGTCTCTTCTTGTTTCTTAATCCCTTGAGCCGTTTTCTCTTTTTTAGGTTCTGGACTTACATTGTTAGTATTACAGCCTGCTAGAATGGCAGACGTACATAAAGCAATTGCTGCGTATTTTCTCATAAAAATCACCTTCTATTGTGTAGTATGTTGCATATTTATATTAAAATCCCCACCGCTATAAGAGTGGTGGGGATATACCCTTGTTCATCATATCATTTGAAGAAAATGAGGGGAATATGATTTTTAGGAGGCTATTAATGTAATAGTTTAGTGACTTTGAATATGTATTTTTTTGTTTCTTATTAGAATTAATAATAATATAACCGACTACAAAGATAAGAGGAATAATGAAGACATAGATAGGCATTCCCCATACATAATAGCTTTTCAGCGTTAAGACTAGTAAATGTAAGAAATCGAAAATTGCGTGAGCTTTCATAATATCCTCCAATGGTTTTTTGAAAATTATAACATTTTAAACTTGTTATTTGTATAATTTGGAAAGTTATTTAAGCTAATTTTAAAGTAAGAAGAATACATATTAATATGCAATTTTGCATAAGGATATGTATTTTATTAAAATATAAAGATTTTATACTATAATGAAAACCGCTATAAAACTAAGTAAGAATAATGTATGGAGTGGAGAATAGAAATGAAATATAAAAAAATAATATATATCTTTTTCATATCACTATTTATAGTTGGTTGCCAAAGTGAAGTGAGTAAAGTGAATAGTGTGGAAGAGTATATTCCACCGCATCTTATGAATGCGGAAGTGACGGCGGATATTATGACACTTGAATTTCCTTATGAGATAAAAGAGAAATTAGAGAAAATCGGAAATAAAATGAGCGATAGTATTACAAATAATTTAGATTGGTATTTGAAGTATGCCGAAGAAGAAATTATACCGAAAAAAACGTTTCCTTATCATCAAAACTTAGGTATTACAAAAGAAGAATATGATTTTATGATAGATAAAATGGATAATGCAGAATATATAAATACCAAAGATGGAAAACTCTTTTTTAAAAAGAAAGATCATGAAATTCAAATTCTCTCTGATGAAAATTTGAATCTAATTAAAAATATTCGAATTGATACAGAGAAGAATACAATTAAAACTCCTTTGGGAGAATGCGAATATGAAGGTGAAATTAAGGCGTCTGATGAACAAAAAGCTACTGGTCCATGGAGTGGAAAGATGTGGACTTTAAAAAGCAATGGATTGCTTTATCATTTTTCATTAGGAAAGTTAAAAAACATAAACAAATCTATCATTTACATTTCAATAAAAGGTATATATAAAGATAGGATTATCAATACAGAAGAAGCAGTTGAATTTCACTCGGTTTCATAAATAATCAAAAAAATCACCTTACTCGTTAAAGTAAGGTGATTTTTTATTAAATAAACAATCCAGCGATTGTCGCAGATAAAATAGAAGCAAGTGTTGATGCAAATAGCATTTTCCAACCAAATTTAGAAACAACGCTTCCTTGTTTTTCAGAAAGGGCACGGATTGTACCAACGATTGCACCAATTTGGCTAATACTTGCGAAGCTAATTAAGAATACTGTAACGATTCCAACTGTACGTGGAGCTAATGTTGTAGCTGTGTCTTTTAAATCAAGGATTGCTACAAACTCATTTAAAACAATCTTCGTACCCATAATACCACCAGCTGGGATAATATCTTGAGTTGGAATACCCATTAAGAATGCGAATGGAGAAAGTACGTAACCGAAGATTTGTTGTAAAGTAATGGCATGTCCCATTGCGCCTGAAGCTGCACTAATTACGTAGTTTACAACTTCCATCACACCGATAAAGGCGATCATTAATGCGGCAACGATACCAGCTACTTTTAAACCATCAAGCGCACCGTTAATCATTGCACCGATAAAGCTGTCCCCGAATAGCGTTCTATCAAATTTTTGAATCACTTCATCTTCTTTCTTCGTATCAACTGGTGTTAATAACGAACAAACGATTAAGCTTGAGAATAAATTTAGCGGAAGAGCTGCTAGTACGTATTTTGCATCTAACATCATTACGTATGATGCTGTAACAGAAGCAGAAACGGAGCTCATCGCAGAACAACAAATGATAAACATACGGTTTTTATTGAAATGCTGTAAATCGTTTTTAATAACGATTAACGCTTCACTTGAACCGAAGAATACAGAGTTTACTGCGTGGAATGACTCAACGCGTGGCAAACCAGTAATTTTTGAAATTGCACCGCCGACAACACGAACGATGAATGGTAAAACACCTAAATAACTAAAGATTGAAAGTAGTGCTGAGAAAAATACGATAATTAATAATACGTTTAAGAAAAAGACAAAATCTCTGTGAATTCCATTAAAGAGAAAATCGACACCTGTCGTACCAAGTTTAATTAGTTTGTTGAAAACTTTACTAATGAAAATAATGATTTGTTGACCAACCTTTGTAGCAAACATAAACCAACCGATTAAAATTTGGAAACCAATCATAATTGCAATTGCACGGAAGTTGATTTTACTTTTGTTGTTTGACAAAGCAAAACATAAACCTAACACGGCAAGAATACCGATAATGCTCATTACATATTGCATGTAGTTGCCCCTTTCAGAAGTTCGTATAAAGTTTGTACATAAAACGCTCGTTATATTACTAAAAATAAAAGAACGAGGTTTTATGTCATACGTAAGATGTCTGACCTTTTAGAAAAATAAAAATAAAAAAAGACCCATATGGATTCACTTTCATCTATGAGAGAAAGCTAATCAATATGAGTCCTTTTTTGCGCATAGGCTAATATTCATTAGTTTTCCCCATAGTCCAGCAATTTAAGGTTGCCGGGTAGAAACTCTCGATCCATATTATCAAGTATATATGAGGTAACATCGTCCGTATTAAATTAGTAGTAGCGTAACATTAACAGAGAAGTATCGTCAATAGCTTTTTTTCTTCCAATAGAAAAAGACCATATAAGTATGATAAAATGTAACGCAGTGTTATGAAAAAGAGAGGTCGGAAAATGAGTACTAAAATGACGCCACCAGTTGAGAAAAACGAGTTTATAGATGTAGTATTTGAAGATTTAACACATGATGGTGCCGGTGTTGCGAAAGTAAAGGGCTATCCTATTTTCGTTAAAAACGGATTACCAGGTGAAGAAGCGCAAATTAAAATTATTAAAGTGAAGAAAAACTTCGCATTTGGTCGTTTAATGAAGCTTCATACAGAAAGTCCATATCGTAAAGATGCTGAATGTCCAGTATATAATCAGTGCGGCGGTTGTCAGCTTCAGCACTTAACTTATGAAGGACAATTACAAGCGAAAGAAAAACAAGTACGTGACGTTATGCAACGTATCGGAGGACTAGGTGATGTTCCTGTTCATCCTGTACTTGGCATGGAAAATCCGTGGGTATATCGCAATAAAGCACAAGTACCAATCGGAGAACGTGAAGGCGGACTTGTAGCTGGTTTCTATCGCCAAGGAACGCATGACATCATTAATATGGAATCATGCTTAATTCAGGCAGAAGAAAACGATACATTAATTCAAGAAGTAAAACGTATTTGTGAAAAGCACGGTATCACTGCGTACAACGAAGAGCGTAACAAAGGAACACTTCGTCACGTAATGGCTCGTTACGGACAAGTAACAGGGGAAATTATGCTTGTCTTCATTACACGTACAGCAGAATTGCCGAACAAAAACGCAATCATTGAAGAAATTGCAGCGAAATTCCCAGAAGTAAAATCCATTGTTCAAAACGTAAATACGAAGCGTACGAATGTAATCTTCGGAGATAAAACGACAGTACTGTACGGATCAGAATATATTTATGACTTTATCGGTGACATTAAATTTGCGATTTCAGCACGTTCATTCTATCAAGTAAACCCAGAACAAACGAAAGTGCTATACGATAAAACGTTAGAATACGCAAAATTAAACGGTAACGAAACAGTAATTGATGCCTATTGCGGAATCGGATCAATCTCGTTATTCCTAGCGCAAAAAGCGAAAAAAGTGTACGGCGTTGAAATCGTCCCAGAAGCAATTGAAGACGCAAACCGAAATGCAGCACTAAACAACATGACAAACGCTGAATTTGGGGTAGGAGAAGCAGAAGTAGTCATTCCAAAATGGTACAAAGAAGGCGTAATTGCTGACACAATGGTCGTAGACCCACCGCGTAAAGGCTGTGACGAAGCATTACTAAACACAATCATCGACATGAAGCCAAAACGCGTCGTATACGTATCATGTAACCCAGCAACATTAGCACGTGATTTAAAAGTACTAGAAGAAGGCGGATATAAAACACAGGAAGTACAACCTGTTGATATGTTCCCGCATACGACTCATGTGGAGTGTGTAGCTTGGTTAAGCCTTGAAATATAGGGGGTTTATAATAATTGTTGATGGGTTTGACCACAATCTGACCACATCAACAATTATTTTATGATTTTAATGCCTCACTTAGCGCTATAGTGGCACTTTCTTGCATATCTAACGTAACATGACTATATGTGTCCAATGTGGTCTTAATGGAATTATGTCCTAATCGTTCACTTACGATTTTCGGATTAATACCTAATTTAAGAAGAAGTGTGGCATGGGTATGTCGTAAGTCATGGAATCTAATTTTAGGTACTTGTGCTGTTTTTATAAACCTTTCAAAGACAGTAGTTAATGTTCTTGGATAGATTGGCCTACCATCTTCTCTACTGAAAACTAAGTCATTATCTTCATAAGCTTTACCGATAGCTAATTTAAATTCATTTTGTTTTGCTTTATAACTTTTCAACTCTTTACATAAGCTTTGGTCAATAGAAATTAAGCGTTTAGAACCCGATGTTTTCGGTTCTGTAAATCGAAATCCTAATTCATCGTAAATTAGAGTTTCAGTCACACTAACTTTACCTTCAACTAAATCTACGTTTTTCCACTTTAAGCCTAGCAATTCACCTCTACGCATACCGGTATTAAGTGCAAGTAAAAATAAATGATAGTAAATAGGATTGTCAAATTTAGCGTATGTTAAGAAGGTTTTCGTCTCCTCAATTGACCACGTATTATTGACCACTTTTCGTGGGCGAGGGATTTCTACATGTTCAAACGGGTTTTTATATAAAAGTTCCCATTTAACAGCATCTTCTAATGCCCCTTTTAAAACGATAAAAATATACTCAATGTATTTAGGAGATAATTCTTCATCGATTAGCGATTTAACAAATCGTTGTCCATGTAGAGGTTTTAAATCTTTCAGTTTATGCGAACCAACTACAGGAATAATCCTACTGTTCACAGCTCGTCTATAATTAATGAATGTACTATCTCTCACTCGTTGCTTAGCTGTGTTTTCAAGCCACTCCTGTAAATATTCACTGAGAGTAAGATTTTTATCATCAACTAGACTCCCAGTATTAAACTGATGAATAAGTTCATTACATGCTCTTTCGGCTTCTTTCTTTGTTTTAAAGCCTGATACTGTTTTTTGTTTTCTTTTGCCAGTAAGAGGATCTCTTCCAATATCAATTGTAAATGACCACTTTTCACCGCGTTTTCTAAAATATCCTTTCATTATCCATACCTCCTTGAACTAATAGTATTCGAATAGTATAAATAATTCCAGTATTAGAAAAAGGAAAAAGTAACTCAGATGAGTTACTTTATGGTAAACTATATTCAACTGTATACGTCGGGTGGCTGGTTGCTATCCTTTCTCTTTATTTTAGAGAGGAAGGAGGTGACCCTTATGATGGAATATTTACTTTCTTTGTCTCAGGATTTACTCAAGGTATTCCTAACTATAGTTGTTACAGCTTATGCAAATAAGTTCGCTAACAATTTGTTTAAGAAAAGTAAAAGAGCCACCCCTCGCCGTCAGAAGCAGGGTAGCTCTAGAAGAAAATAAATAGCAACCTTACCACCTGATGGCGGCAGTTACTGAAGAGATGTTACAGCATCTCTTCTTTTATTCTATGCAATTCAGATAAGTGTCATACTCAATATATAGTAAATATATATTCACTATACAATGGTGATTCTAGTGCCTATATTACCATAGTCATATTTTTTGGTCAACGCAAATAGCGGGGATTGAGAATAAATTTATAATGGTCCACAAAATAAAGTTTCATGTTAAAATATATGTATCCATACTTCTAAGTCCGCACATGTTGCGGGCTTTTTTATTGATATAAAATCAGTATTTTAATCAAAAAAAGACACCCTAAGGTGCCCTCATACGACTTGATAACCACTTTAATTTTAATAATATGTATCTCGCAAATATAATTTTACCATATTTATCTATACAGTTTGTTGAGAAATATGAATCTAATCAATATTTTGTTAAATCATTATCACTTGATGTACTAGTGTTCGCTTCTTTAATTTGCTCAGATTTGTTTTTTATATCTTCATTAATAGCAATGTTAATATTTCCTTTTACTTTTTTATACTCCTGTATTAAAGAATTAACATTTTGATTAAATGAGATTAAACTACCGGTTGGAGAGTTCACTTGCTCATTAAGTGCCGTTACGATGCTATATATTTTTTTATATTCTTCGTATAGTTCCTTATATTGTTCAGGGTGTTCTTTTGTAGCTTCAGAGATAACTTTCAGTTGTTGCCCCATCTCTGAGTACAATAGATCAGCATGTTTAATCATTTTATCAGATTCTGTTTTTTTGGATATTATCTCCGCGTTAAAATCTTTTCTGTTGTTAATTGCCTCAGACCATGTAGTTGAATAGCCTGATAACACGGTTGTTGAAAACCATTCAAAAGAATCAATATTGTTATAAAAATTTGCGGCTGCCATCACATATTCGCTTTCTTTTTTCTGTTCCTGAGCAACGGCCTTATGTTCATTTTCGATTCCCAGTGTAATAAAAATGATTACGAATAGCACTACAAAAGAAGCAATAGAAGTTCCGAAAGATATTGCGGATTTTACGAATAATGGTTTCGTCTCATTGTTTTTCTTCTTATTAATGAATGCCATAATCAGAAAAATCAATGCAGCTATAAGCGCAATAATACTGAACCAGGCTAAAGTTCCTCCTATTGCTTGACCTAGAACATATCCTGTTCCATATTCTGAGTCTCCAAACTTAATGCTATTATAGAGCCCTCTAATAAATAATAGGGTTAGTATCCCTATACTAATTAAAATAAACATTTTATTAGATATTTTCATTTTTAATCCTCCAAAAACGTAAGATTTCTGAAGTTAGCATAGCAAACATAATATTAATAAATTGTCATATTATGTCGAATGAGCAAATAAAAAAAAGAGAGCAAATAGCTCTCTTACTCAAATTGTAAAAAGATGAATATTTTACAATTTGAAATTGGAAAACATTTCTTCTACAATCAAATCATAACAACTCGTCAGTCTCGGCTAAGACTTTAGAATAAAATACGAGTTGTTTGCAGAAACGCTCTCTTCGAGGTTCATCTAACGCCGCATACGTTTGTTGAACTTCTTTGAGGGTATTGCGTAACATTTCCTCTTTTGTATTGCTATACCCATTACATAGTAGGTCTAACGATACATCAAAAAAGGAGCTGATTTGAAGAAGTGTTTCCATGCTCGGCTCAAACATTGCATTCTCATAATTATTTATCTGATTGCGACTGAGGTTTAGTTGTTCACCGAGCTGTTCTTGTGTTAAATCTTTAGACTTTCTAAGCTTTTTTAAATTTTGACCAAATACTTCTAACGCTTTCATAATTCGAGTATAGTCTTTAAGTATTCAACATACTATATATGATTGTAAAACAATCAATAGTATATATAATGATTTCTAAATGAGGTGAAAAGTGAATAATAATAAGAACTAGTGTTCCCTTTCGGAGTGATTGGTGGTAAAATATTCATATAAGCTTCATTGATGAAAAAATGTAAAATTGCATATGTAACTAAATCTTGATTTATAGCGATTAAAAAACTTTCTCAACATTTGATTAACAATTATTTTGTTAAAATTGTAAAAATTCGTGTTAGTATTGAAATAACTAAAACGAACGAAAAAAGACCCATATGAGCGCGTTCAAGAGGGACTCTCACACCGCCTCTTAAACCGTTCCCTAACCTAGACTTAGGAAACACTTACCCATACGAGTCACATCTAAGTATAACACAAAATTAAGATATTCCCTTCTCGTAATCTGTTTCCAACTTGAGAAATTGTTAGGATGGCGTCCTGTGTTCAGGAAAGGGAAGTGTAGTTATCGTGGAAGATTTAATGAAACGTATTAAAAAACAAGCTGACAGAAGGGGATTAACATTCCCGGATATTGAACGAAAAACTGGAGTGGATCGAGTAGTAATAACTGATGCAGTAAGTGGGAAAACTTCAGAAATGAAATTTGATAAGTTTTTACCTGTAGCTTCGATTCTTTTTGAAGATATGGAAGAACGAAAAGAGATTCTTAATGAATTTATCATGCTATGTTCGGGTGATTTAAATATTCGCAAAGCGTTATGTTATTGTCAGGGCATTGGTGAGTATGAAGTTATAGATAAACTGATTGAAAAACATCAAAAAAATATCCATTTAAAGAAATACTTTAAAATCTACAAATTATTTAATAATAGAAGTCTAAATGTTAAACGAGGACAATCTTTAATTGATGACATGGATAAAGTTATGTTTGCAAATGATCCAGAAGTTCAAGTTTTAGTAAATATGTTATACAGCTTTTCGATGTATGATGTTTTTAATTATAGAGCTATGCTCCCATATTCTGATAAAGTAGAAAAAAATTTAGCGCTTATAAAAAATGCATTTTTAAAATCTTGTCATGAAATACATTACAATGTTCGTAGTGCATATATTAATTTATTCAATGAAGATTTGACTGAGTGCAGAATTAAGTGTGAAGCAATATTAAAAACAGATTTGGAAGCGCCAATAATTAAAGCAACAGCCTTATGTTGCGTTGGGGAGTCCTATATGTTTACCGATGTTTTAAAAGCAGAAAAATATATTTTAGAAAGTATAAAGTATCTAGAGGAAAACGGCATTTCAAAACAAAGTAGAAAATATAAGTCTTTTCAATCTACACTTGCTTTTCTGTATATCGATAACGGGTTTAATTTAGATAAAATAGATTTTTCTTGTATTGATTTATCTGAAGTTGCATATTATGAAGGTTTATATGGAGATAAGAATAAAGCACTAAAAATGTTTGAAGAATTAGCCAAAGAAAGAAAATTAGATTCACCGTTCACAATGTACTATATTTCCAGAATTAACAATGATATACTAGGATTAAGAGAAGCTTTGAAACGCTTTGAACGGGTTGGAAACTATCACTATGCTAATGCTGTGAAACGTGTGTTAGCATCATTAGAAAAGAAAGTGGGATGAGGATGAAAAAAATTAGTGTAGCAATTTTATGTATTATGAGTGCTTTTACTCTATCATTGAATGTAGGGGCAGCGACTAAGGACAGTAAAGAACAACCAGTTAAACAACAAGTACAATACATGATGTCTGAGCCTGGCGGGCTTTGATAATAAAAATTAAATAGTTAATAAAGAGTTAGAGGTTGCGATTTCGCAGCCTCTTTCGTGATTTTTGGGGGATGTTGGTTTTTGGATAAGAAACAAAAAATCGACACCTAATATTTACCAACAACTAAGGGAGGAAGTTATTTTGATGAATAAAGGGGTAGAAGTAAAAGTGAAGCAAATGGTACAAGTGTTATTAGGAAGTGACAATGTGACAGGTGATGTAGTTTATGTATTAGACGAATTACATAAGCAAGGGCTACTAACAGATATTGAATTAAGGAAATTTCAACATATACAGACAACAAAAAAAGGAATAGCTTCTTGCTAATCCTTTTTTGTTATTTAAGCATTCTTTTAACTGCAACTTCTAACAAATCTTTAAGACTTTCCACATCATCCTCAGATAATTTTTTTCCGTCCCAATGTAATTTTTGATTATCAAAGAAATCTTTAATATTAGAAGATGTTGCTTTCTCTAGCGTTGGATCGTCAGTTTTACACAAAATATAGTCGGTTGTTGTATTATGCAAGTCAGCTAATTTACAAATCATTTCCGCATCTGGTTTTCTATAATTAGTTTCATACCCACTATAAGTTGAGTCGCCTATCCCTAACTTGGAAGAAATTTCTTTCATAGTCCATTTTTGTTTATTCCTTAAATATTTTAAACGTTCCCCTATGTTCATGTTTAAAACCTCCCTATAAATAAAGATAACATTTCACAGAACAAAATCAATATTTTTTTCGCGCTACGCGAATTTATTTTATTTAGAAAAAATTTTAGAAAAGATATTTACATATTCGCGAATCGCGAGTATACTAAAGTCAAACATATGACATCGGAGGTAAACATGAAAAGAGAATGGTTAATCAAATTGCGTGAAAATAAAGGTCTGAAGCAATTTGAGGTAGCTAAGAAACTAGATATCTCTTCTAACTATTATTGTGAAATTGAAAATGGAAAGAAGAATCCTAGATGGAATATAGCTATGCGAATTGCGGAGTTCTTTGGTGTATCGGTAGATAATTTTTTTTATAATCCCACTCTCGTTTCGAGAGTGGAGGGGGAAAGAGAGGTAAACGAAAATGAATCAATTACAAGTTGCACAACATCCGGTAAGTGAGTTTGTTTTTATGGAAGGGCATAAAGTGGTTACGGATAGCTTAACGATTTCTCAAATGTTCGGTAAACGTCACGATCATGTGATGAGAGACATTGAAATTCAAATCGAAAAGCTAATAGAAGCAGGAGAACAACAATGGGGTATCACCAACTTTGGGGAGACCCGGTATCAACACCAACAAAACAAACAATGGTATGAAAAATATAATTTAACAGAAGATGCCTTTGCGATTGTCGCAATGAGCTACATAACGCCTGAAGCGATGAAGATGAAAATTAAGTTTTTAAATGAATTCAAACGAATGAAAGAATACATTCAAAAACAGCAGCAACCATCAATCGAAGATTCAATTATTTACAGCATGACTGAACTAAAACAAATCAAATCACGCCAAGATCATGCGGAAGAAGAAATGAACAAAATGAAAATTTTAGTAGATAATGAGCTTTGGCTTACTGAACAAAACAAAGGTGCTGTTCAACGAAAAGTGAAACAACGTGTTTTCGAACTAAGAAAAGAAGGTTATGATAATGCATCTTATCAAGGGGTGTATGGAGCATTGAAAAGGCATTTCGGGGTAGCTAAATACGATAAAATACCACGAAAACATTATCAAAATGCAATGAAATTCATTTCTGGATGGTATCCGCCTGAAAGACCTAATTTATTCGATGATCATGTTTCTTAATTACAAAATTAAAATTTTATAAAAAGAAAGGAAGATATAAAAAATGAAGAATGCAACAGTTCAAATAGCATTAGCAGTCACAAAGTTTTCAGCTCAAAAAGGATGGAGCGATGAAGAATTTTGGGAGGCGATCGAGTTACTTCGTTTCAATAAAGAAGATGCAAGACAGACAGCGATAGAAAAACTAGATGCTATCCCAGTTACTTACGATAGTACAAATGATTATCCAATTATGTTGAAAGTAGATCATGTAGCAGAAGTATTAGGAATTTCGCAAAGAAAGGCATACGACATTATGGATCAAAAAGGATTCCCGTTAGTCAAAATCGGGCGTAAGAAGGTGGTTCCAAGGGATGCATTCTTTAATTGGCTAGAAAAGGGGGTGTCAGCATGATGGAAGATACAACATCATTAGCAGTATTCGCAATGTTTATCGGGTGCAGTGCATCGTTACTTTACATTACTTACGAACCGATAAAACGATGGGCTTGGAGTGATGTAAAACAAAATAAAAAGACCCATGACAGTGGGTCCTCTAAGAAAAAACACTTGTTATAAGTATACCACAGAAAGTAGGGGAATAGTGCATGGATTTAAATGAATATCAAGTGCTATTACCTAATAAATTTTGGGACTTAGCAGAGAGCAAGGATGAATTAAAACAAATGATTGAACATTACTTCAAAGTTGGTTATCCGTATTATGAAATTCAACGAATTATTAAAAGCGGACCAGCATATGTGGCGGTTTGTACAAGGAGGTAAATGAATGGCTACTTTTCGAGTTAATAAAGATAAGAACTATACGACAATAAATAATACAGGTCTTAAAGATACAAGGTTAAGTTGGAAAGCGAAAGGAATTTTAGCATATATTCTTACACTTCCAGATGATTGGATTTTTTATATGGAAGAAGTAACAAAGCATTCTAAGGATGGGATAGCAAGTTTGAAAGCTGGAATGAAGGAATTAAAGGAATGTGGTTATGTTAAGCGGTTCCCGATTAAAGGAGAAAACGGAAAGATTAGTAAATGGGAAACGATTATATACGAAGTACCACAAGTCGAAAAACCACTAGTAGAAAATCAACTAGTGGAAAAACCACCGGTGGAGAATCTACCAGTAGAAAATCAACCGCTACTAAGTACTAAAGAACTAAGTACTAATAAACAAAGTAGTAGTAGCATCTTCTCTTTCTACGAAAATAATTTCGGTATTTTAAATTCATTCATAGCTGAAAGTATTTCACAATGGGTAAACGATACAAGCGAAGAACTTGTACAAGCAGCTATGGAACGTGCTTTGAAACAACAGAAGAAATGGAATTATGCTGAGGGCATTTTAAAACAGTGGGTTAATAAAAACATTCGTACTTTAGCTGATGTTAATGCGGCAGAAATAGAGTTTAAAAACAAAGGTAAA
>NZ_JBPWAP010000061.1:0-29138 GCF_051776705.1 Bacillus cereus group sp. BceL291
TACCATCTAAATATCGTTTCACCGCTTGGATTTTTTCTTTTGAAGAAAATTTAGCCATAAAAAATGCACCTCCAATTGTTAGACTGTGTCTAACAATTGGGGTGCACTTCAGGAATAGGGGGCTTTTCTTACTTTTTATAAATATTTATTCCAATTATATTATCAGATGAGTCTAAACGAATATAAACGTCAGCTGATAAAAGGTGTGCATTATATATTCTTTGTTTATATGTTGATATCTCGAAGCGTTTTCCATTTAATTCACATTCTAGAATAATCATATCGCCATGTTCTTTCCAATTTATTAATTTAGCAGTTGTATTCATATAAACCTCCTCTGAATCATTTTATGAAAATTAGTAGAGATAGTGTGAGAAAGGAGTTTATATAACAAAAAAAGACACCTTAAGTGTCTTCTTTGATTACTATAAAAGTCGTTGAATGAAATAGGTTTCTATTTTTATTTGCGTGAAAAGCCTTCTTCATCAAGGTATTCCGCAGCTTCTGGATAAGAGTTGAATGTACCGTCTAAGTTTACACCAGCGTACACGTTCCACATGTCATCCTCTGAAATAAGAGTAAGAATATGACCATCTTCGTTCTGCCATTCTTCTTCTTTCGCAGGTTCTACAGGTGCTACTACTTCTTCTTGTGATAGAAGGTCAATTGATTTCTCAATTACTGAACGTAACTCCTCTGCTGAAAACTCACGGATGTTAACCATGCCTTTATCATCTGTTTTATAACCTTTAATACCGCTTGCATATACAAATCCATTTCCATTTGGGTGTAAATGAAATACAACGTTCTTTTTATCTAAACGACTTTCTTCAAAGTGGAAGTTTACACGTTTTAATGATACGTTCTTTCTTTCTAGTTCTGGGAAAGATTCAATAATCGATAATTTTTCTTCAAAAGTTAGCATAGTGCCTCCAAGTATATAGTAAAAGATTTAATTTGTTCATTATAGCATAGTTGCAATTGTTTCCAAAGATAAGGGGAAAACTTTTCGTTGAATACGTTTACGTCACGAGAATGTAAAAAGTGAGCTAACGAATGTATCTTTTTAGGTGTACAATGGAACATGGACTTTATACAAAGGTGGTTTTTTTATGTTTCAAAAAATAGCAAAGGAATGTTTAGCAGGATTTACTGTTGCGATTGTTGCGTTACCACTTGCGATTGCATTTGGTATTGCCGCGACAGGAACGTCTGAGGGAGCGCTTGTTGGATTGTATGGTGCGATTTTTGCAGGTTTATTCGCAGCGTTATTTGGCGGGACACCTGGGCAAGTAACAGGGCCAACTGGACCAATTACCGTTATTGCAACAGGAGTTATTGCGACGCACGGGTTAGAGGCAAGTTTTATTGCCTTTATGATGGCAGGGTTATTTCAAATTTTATTCGGTGTATGTAAGCTCGGTTCTTACGTTCGATATATTCCGTATCCTGTCGTTTCAGGATTTATGAATGGTATTGCATTAATCATTATTTTAGGCGAAATAAAGCACGTACAAAATAGTTTTTTACTTGTTGTGTTAACGATTATTGTAATGATTGTTTCTGGCAAATGGATTAAGGCGATTCCGTCTAGTTTAGTAGCACTAGTCGGTGTGACAGCTTTGCTTCCTTTATTTTCTTCTCTACTCGAAGGACTTACAGTAAAGTTACCGATTATCGGAAATCTTTCACTAAATAAAGTAATTGAAAAGATTGGAACCATTCCAGAAGCGATACCTACGCTTCATATTCCATCTTTAAGTGGAACAGGAATAGCAGCACTTATTTTACCAGCGCTTAGTATTGCTTTATTAGGATCGATTGACTCGTTGTTAACATCGGTCGTAATGGATAATGTGACAGGTACACGTCATAAAAGTAATAAAGAGCTCGTTGGACAAGGTATCGGTAATATGATGAGCGGATTGTTTGGCGGATTAGCAGGTGCAGGTGCGACTGTAAGGTCTATCGTGAATATAAGAAGTGGCGGTAAAACGGCACTTTCGGCATGTATGCATAGTGTTATCTTATTTATTTTTATTATGGGTCTTGGTTCGGTCGTACAATATATTCCACTTGCTGTATTATCAGGTATTTTAATTTTAACTGGTATTGGAATGTTCGATTGGGGAAGCATGAAAAAGATGCATGTCGCTCCTAAAGGTGATGTCGTTGTTATGCTCGTAACGATGATTGTAACGGTGAAGTTCGATTTAATGATTGCTGTTGCCTTCGGTATTATTCTTTCGTTCATCATATATATGGTGAAATGTAAAGAACGTAAAACTTCTATCGTAAAAGAAAAAGAAGAAACGTACACAATTCAAGGGCCGCTCTCTTTCCTATCAGTAGATCGTATTTTCTCTACTTTACAAGATGTGAAGTCACCGGTTGTTTTACGTATGAAAGATGTGCGTTATATGGATGTATCAGGAGCTATGGCATTATTAAATTTTGTTGAGCAATCAAATAAAGTAGGAGCAAGTGTAAAGCTTGAGCAAGTACATCCGAGTATTGAAAAAACAATCGCAGTAATGGCAAGCGATGAACAGAAAGAGCAATTGAAAATTTTAAGTGTTTAGATAGTAATTAGAATATCTCACAATTTTACATAAATTATAATGTAGAGTTGTGGGATGTTTTTATAATGTTTTTAGTAATATGTATCGCAGTGACAGAGAGGAAGGGCTCTTTTGGCGTAACAGAAACGCTTATAGTGTGTACATATATAATGGAAGGAATTAGAAAAATATTGTGAAGAGACAGGCTTAAATGGGTTCGCTTTTCTATTTTGAAAAAAAAACCAAGTATTCAACCTATAATAAATTTGTTATGATAACCAATGGGATAAAATGAATCCCTATCGCTTAAAACAATATGTTTGAGAGTATATGTATAAAAGAAAAGAGAAAAAATATGAATAAAACATTTGTAAAAGGAGCAGCAATTTTAACCATTACAACTTTTTTGTCAAAATTGCTTGGTAGTTTTTTTCAAATTCCATTACAAAATATTGCAGGAGATGAAGTGCTCGGTATTTTTCGCCTTGTTTTTCCTGTATATATGATTGCTCTTACATTATCGGTAGCCGGAGTTCCACTTGCAATTTCGAAACTAATTGCAGAGTTGAACGAAAAAAATAAGCAAAAGGAAATTGCGAAATTATTTAAATCAGCGTCAATTATTGGGATAGCATTTGGCGTTTTCGGCTGTTTAGTCATTGTATTATTTTCTATTGAAATTGCGAATATGCTCGGTGGACAAGAAACTAGAATGCCGTTGCTTATTACTTCATTAGCATTACTCATTGCGCCATACATGGCGGTGTATAGAGGGTATTTTCAAGGTTTCGGTGATATGAAACCAACAGGGGTATCACAGGTCATTGAGCAATTTGTACGTGTGTTTTTTATGTTAATAATTGCTTACATACTAGTATCATGGGATAAGAGTAATACTGTTATTACTAGTGGGGCGATGGTTGGCTCTTTTCTTGGAGTCATTAGTTCGCTTATATATTTGCGTATAAAATATAATAGAAGTCCATACTACAATAAAAGCAATTCCTATTCGCTCCGAGATTTAAGAGAAAACGGCAAAAAGATATTGCGGGTATCGATCCCAATCGCTATCGGAGCTTTATCAATGCCACTTTTAAATTTAGTAGACTCGCTTACAATACCGCATGTATTACAAGGATCATCAACAGAAATTCAAGAACAATTTGGAATATACAGTCGCGGTTTTGCATTCACACAAATAATTGTTATTTTTGCAAGTGCAATTGTATTTCCGTTAATACCACTCTTAACTTCCGCATTGGCCAAAAGAGATATAAATTTGGCGAAAATAACAATTCAAAATACAAATCGACTAGCGCATGTTTTGACAGCACCGTTAACAATATGGTTGATGGCATTAACCGTACCGTTAAATGTCGGATTGTTCACAGACGTAAAAGGCAGTAGTATGTTAACAGTTATGATTGGCAGTTCGTATTTTACTGCGGTTATGGTATTATCAATAGGTGTTTTACAGGGCATTAACCGTTCTGCACAAGCTGCATGGATTGTTATTGGTGCGAGTTGTGTGAAAGTCATGCTAAACATGATGTTCGTGCAGAAGTTTGGCATAGATGGAGCGGCGTATAGTACATTAATTACTTACGTATTGATTTGTATTGTAAATCATTTGTATATTCGAAGCTATATTGCCTATTCTATTCATTTAAAAAGCTTTTTCGGTGTGCTAGCAATAGCATGTATTTTGGGACTAGGATTGTATGAATTATGTAATGTGATAGATGTTACATCTTCAAGAATTATGACGTTATTATTCAGTGGTATAGCATTAAGTATTACAACCATTTTGTATGGTGTATGTGCTTTGAAATTAAAATGGATATCAATAAACAAAATGCCATTTTTGAAAAGATAAATATAGAAATTTAATTTTTTATTATAATTCATATGAGCTGATAAAGAGGAAACTATGTAGGGTATCAAGTGTTTAGGTAAGGAATGGGTACCAGTTTATGTTAGATGAAATAAACGGTTACCTAGTTTTGGAGGAGATTTAGGGTGCGTTTAGTCTTATCAGGATATTATGGTTTTTATAATGTTGGAGACGAGGCGATTCTACAATCAATTATTGAATCGTTAAGTAAAGAGAACCCGGATATAGAACTAGTAGTACTATCAAATGATTCTAAATATACAAAGGAAATGTATGGTGTAGAATCGGTAGATCGCTGGGATATAAAAGCTGTTTATCATGCGATAAAAAACAGTGATGGAGTTATTAGTGGTGGCGGGAGCCTTCTTCAAGATCAGACAAGTACGAAGAGTATTCTATATTATACGGGTATTATGGGACTCGCTCGATTATTAAAAAAGCCGTATTACATTTATTCACAAGGAATAGGTCCAATTACAAAAGGATATAATCGTTTATTAGTAAAATGGAACTTGTCAAAAGCTTCCTATGTATCAGTTCGAGATGAGGATTCGTTTTTATATTTAAAAGAACTTGGCATAAAAAACGATATTGAAATTGTTCCAGACCCTGTTTTAACATGGAAACGGACAAAACAATCGGATTGGTTGCAAAAGCATTCGATACATGGAAAAGTAATTGCGGTTAGTGTGCGTTATTGGAATGCAAAAGAAGATTATATAAAAAAATTAGCTGCGGCATTAAAAAAATTAAAGCAAGAAGGATACCAAATTCTATTTGTTCCAATGCATGAGCCATTTGATCAAAAAGCTTCGCGTGAAGTAGTAGACTTAATGGGAGAAGAGACGTATATGCTTCCATATAAAATGGATATCGACGAGAAAATATTCATTTTATCACAATGTTCATTACTAATTGGTATGCGTCTTCATGCACTAGTTTTTTCTGCTGTAGCCAAAACTCCAATGGTCGGGATTTCATACGATCCGAAAATTGATTCGTTTTTAAGTCAAGTGAATCAGCCAGTTATAGGAAGTGTGGATGGCGAATGGAGTGCTGAGTATTTATATGAAATTGCGAAAAAGCAATTAATGCAACAAGGAACTGTGCAGCAAGAGTTACAATTGACAATAGATGAGCTTCGGTTGCAAGGCAAACAGGCAACAAAGAAACTCATTGATCATATGGAAAAAGGCACTTTATTAAAAAAGTAAAGTGTCTTTTATTTTGTTTTGAATTTAACGAAAATTCTAATTACAAAAACGTTTTATTTTAATTCCTATTTATTATGCTAAAATGATTGCGATTATTATATAATCAAATTTGTGATAATAAATTCGTAGATTACGAGGAGGGTAAACTTGAAGACTTTTTCAAAAGGTATAACAGCAGTGGCATTAACGGGATCATTACTTTTAACTCCTATTTCAAGTTATGCGGCAAATGATGATATTACAGGACATATGTTTGAGACGAATATGCGCTCACTTATTACTAAAGGAGTTTTAATGGGGTATGGAGACAATGTATATGCGCCTGATAAATTAGTAACAAGAGCAGAGTTTGCTACATTCATAGCAAGGGCTTTAAATTTACCGAAAGCTGATTCGAATTTCGAGGATGTGCCGAAGACTTACGGTTTATATGATGGTGTAAGTAGAGCATATGGAGCGAAAATTATTAATGGTCGTACGAACGAGACATTCTCACCAAATGATGTAATTACACGTGAAGAAATGTCGATAATGGTAAAGCGAGCGTTAGACTATAAAAATATTAAAGTAGCTGTAAGTCCGCTTACCTTTACTGATAAAGATAGTATTAACTATAAAGAGCATGTGCAAGTTATGGTGGCTACTCAAATTATTAAAGGGTATCCAGAAGATAATACATTTAGACCACATTTATCAGCTACAAGAGGGATGGCTTCAGCTATGTTGGATCGCATGCTTCAGACGATTGAAAAAAACGGAAATAGCAATCCTGTAGAAACTAAGAAATATGTTGTGACAAATGTAAGAGAAAACGGAACAGAGCAAGAAGTAGAGCGCTATAATACGTATAAAGAAGCGGTTACGGCTGCTCAAAATAAAGGTATGAATGCGGTAAAATACGAGAACGAATTTTTATGGATTAAAGATGGTTTTGCAAGTGCGAAAAGAATAACTGGGCAAAACATCATTAATATTTATGATGAGAATTTGTCAACAGTATATACGTATATTCAGTATGGAACAGAATTGAAAGTGTTAGAAGTTGGCGAAGATCGTGTGAAAGTTCAACTTTCTGGTTTGACAGGTTATGTGAAGAAGAATGAAATCACTTTAATTCCTACAAATGAAATGAAACAGTCGTCTTATTATGTGAAATCAGATGGATATTTATACCATAAATATTATACATATAATACAAGTTCACCTGGATATACAGAATTTAGATATGGTGTGGCACCTTCTTTCATGAAGCAAGGACAGCAAATGTATAGTGTAGATGGAAAGACATTTGGAGACGAAACTTTCTATCAATATTTCAATTATTTATCATTACGTTCGAAAACAGATTATACAGCTGAACAACTAGATAGTTATGTGAAATCGATTAAGCCAGACTCTCCATTAATTGGTTTAGGAAAGAAATTTAAAGAAGTAGAAAGCAAGTATAATGTAAATGCATTATTCTTATATTCATTAGCAATTCATGAAAGTTATTATGGAACAAGCGCTCTTGCAAAAGACAAAAATAATTTATTTGGTTTAAAAGCAACAGACGATAGTCCGTATGGTAACGGAGAAGCATTCAATTCAAAAGAAGATTGTATTGAACATGCAGCAAAATTATACATGAATGAAGGATATTTAAATCCAGGACATTGGCGTTATACAGCAACATATACAGGTGATAAAGCTGCTGGTTTAAATGCGAAATATGCATCTGATGCGAACTGGGGTAAAAAAGTAGCGGGGCATATGAACCGTTTTGATTCTTATTTAGGTAAAAAAGAATACAACAAGTACAAACTTGCACGTGTGATGAATAACGTGGAAGTGAAAAAGAATCCTAGTATATCAAATGAGCGACTGTATCGTTTAAATACAAATGTAGTTGTCACAGTTACTGGTGAAGAGATAATAAATGGAAAAGCGTGGGTTAAAGTTATTTCAGATAATCCTACTGTAACAGAAGCGTATATTGCAAAAGAAAGTTTAGAATACGTAAAACATTAATTAAATAAAAAAGAAGGTGCTACTAATATTTCGTAGCACCTTCTTTTTATTCAATTTCAAAATCAACAATGATATAAGCGAGTATAACAACGAAGAAAATACTAACGGCTGGTGCTGTTAATACGTGGCCAGACATAAAGCCAATGCCAAGTGATAGAACGAGTGTGCTCGCTAATAGCATATACTTTACTTTCATGATTTTCTTAAAGTTTGTGATCATGCGGATAAATAATTTAATACCAAAGTATAGAAGAGGTATTAAGTAAATAAGGAAACCGACAATTCCAAAGGCGAAAAATAGGTCATGGAAGTCCATTTCAATTAATTTAATTTTATCTGTGTAGTTACCAGCGTAACCCATTCCGAATAGTTTTTGTGAAAGCGGTGCGTCTTTATAGTATTGTTTGTATGTTTTTAAGAATTTGTCGCGATCACTGTAAATTAAACTTTTTACTTCAGAATCTGTAAGTTCACCTTTTGCATGTTTTTTTGCATCTTCTGGATCTGCTTTAATTACTTTTCCTTCTTTTCGATCTTTCTCTTCTTGTACTGATTTTTTGTATTCGTATATTTGCATGTGAATGCCCATATTTTTTGCGATAGGAGTATGCGGTGTAAGAGCAATTAAACCTCCTAGTATAACTGCGACAACAACGGTATTTACAATATGTGTGAATCCTTTTCCTTCTTTTTTACGATTTATCATATATTCAATGAATGAGAAGAAAAGTGCTACGCCTAATGTAATAACAATTGCGCCATATCCGACTTTCGTTCCGACCATAATACTTGCATACATCGCAAGTATTGTTGGAATCCAGTAATATATTTTCGAGAAAGAAGTTGTTTTATGAATCGAATATAAGACAATGATTGGGAACATAATGGCGAAAAGAGAACTTAAATCATTTCCAGCGAAGAACCAACCTCTTGAACCGATTTTTGAGTGAGGATAGCTTGGGAAATCCGTTCCAGTTTGCATTGCGACAATCATTGTAATGCTTAAAATTAAAGTTGCATATAAGAAATATGTAATGATTTTATGGAATACATACTCTTTATTTTTTAGCTCTTTAAAGGCGATAATATATCCAAAGAGTAGCACAATTGGATATACGCTCTTTAAGATGAATTTAACTTCTTCTCCAAATGAAACTGGAGATTTAACCATCATATTATTTACAAGACCGATTGCGAGTGCGATTCCGAGTAAGCATAAATAGAGGATGTACTTTTTCGCATCTTGTTGTTTGTGATGAAGAAGTAGGTACCCTAATGCAAGAAGCATAAAGGCGAAACGGACTACAACTCCAACTGTTGCGCTCATGTGTAGTATATAGATTGAAAAAGATGTTAATAAATCTAAAATTGGTTGAAACACAATGAATAGCAATAGGAAATGTGGGAAGTAGTTATCCGTTTGTTTCAACTTATTAACCATATGTTCCTCCAGTTCTTCATTCCTTTATTACAACACCCAAAAGATGGGTATAAAGCCTTTTTTACATAGTAAGGCGAATGAATTTCAATATTTGTTTTTTTATCAAACTTAAGAATACACCATTTCATTGTAATGGTAAATAGATGAAAAGCATGGATAAACCGACTTTAATTTCTATATTTTTCAACGGAATTGTATGTTTTATACGGTAAATGTACAAATTGCGAGATTATTAGACAGAAAATTGAGAAAAAAGAAGGATTTTTCAGTGGTTTTCTATAATTATATAAGTATAATCTTTATGGAGAAAAGAGGGGTATGTAATGGAAGTAACGAGTAAAACAGAATCTGTTATTGTGAAATATGAAGGTAACGTTGCAACGGTTATGGTCAATCGCCCAGAGGTGTTAAATGCGTTAGATGAGCCGACATTAAAAGAGTTATTACAAAAGTTGAAAGAAGTAGCGGAAAGTTCTGCGCATATCGTTGTGTTATGCGGGAACGGCCGTGGTTTTTCTGCGGGTGGGGATATTAAATCGATGCTTTCAAGTAATGATGAAAGTAAGTTTGATGGCATTATGAATACCATTTCTGAAGTTGTCGTGACATTATATACGATGCCAAAGCTTGTTATTAGTGCAATTCATGGACCGACTGCAGGTCTTGGGTTAAGTATTGCGTTAACAGCTGATTATGTAATGGCGGATATATCATCTGTTATTGCAATGAACTTTATTGGAATCGCTTTAATTCCAGATGGAGGCGGTCATTTCTTCCTTCAAAAGCGTGTCGGTGAAAATATGACGAAGCAAATTATTTGGGAAGGTAAGAAGTTATCAGCGACAGAAGCGCTTGATATCGGCTTAATTGATGAAGTAATCGGCGAAGATTTCCAAACGGCTGTGAAACAAAAAATTAATGAATGGTCACAAAAACCGATTAAAGCAATGATTCAAACGAAGCAAATTTTATGTGAAGTAAATCGCTCTAATTTAGAGCAAACATTGCAATTAGAGAAGCGTGGTCAATATGCAATGAGACAAACAGCGGATCATAAAGAAGGAATTGCTGCGTTTTTAGAGAAACGTTTACCAGCATTTAAAGGGGAATAAAGTTTGTCCATTCCTCACTGATTATTAGCTCGTTAATTCGGGATAAAGGGGAGAAAGTGCTAACACATTTTAGTATAATTGTGTTAGCACTTTTTTTAAGGAGTAATACATGAAGAAAATGATCGGTGTTATTACTATTATTTTGCTTACATATTCTGCTTTGCATAGTACACCATCTTTGGCAGTTCGGACTGCGTTGTTTTTTGAGGGACATCCAAGTGTTGCATTTTCTGACGGGGTGACGAAAGAAAAAGATGTGAAAAAAGAAGCGATTCCAGATGAGTATCAAACTCTATATGGTAAGGACGAAGACTTAGGGCACTATTTCTTTCCACATGTAAGAGCACATGGATCAGGAATTGATATGTTAAGTGCGTGCGTGAAGAAAAAATGGTTTTTCTATAAAGCAGAGCTCGGATGTTATTAAATATAGGAGAATGAATGATGTCAGCATATAACAAGTTAGTAAGAGATCGTGTTCCAGAGAAGATTTTAATGTCTGGAAAAACGTATACAGCACAAAAATTAACAGGGCAAGCATACATACAGGCTTTAGCGAAAATTGGAACGGAAGAAATTCGTGAATTTGCTTCTATGAAAGAACGCGAACATGCGCTAGATTCTCTTGCGGATGCGCTAGAAGTTATCATTTCATTAGCACGTGCAGAAGGTGCATCGATTGAAGATGTAGAACGCCTTCGTAAGCAAAAAGAGATAGAGCGCGGTGGATTTGAAAGAGGTATTTATTTATTAGACGTTTCAGAAGAATAGTTTTATAGGAAAAGCATAGCGTTACTGAGTAACGCTATGCTTTCTTGTTGCAATGAAGCTAATAATGAAGAAGATAGCTGTTAATATCCAGCCGATTGTAATAGAAGTAGTTGTATGAATGGCATAAGAGATTTGTAAACAAAATAATGATGCTAAAAACCAAATGAGTGCAATGTGTATATATTTTTTTGATATATTCATATTTTATAACTCCTTTTATATACTAAAAAGAATTTTACTACAATTTAGAAAATTAAGCTATATAAGTAGAGGTTTTCTGGTGAATTTTGTATACTGAATAGTAGAGAAAAAGAGGAGGAAACGACAATGGCACATCATGCGAAAGAAACGATGGAACTGATTAAGGAGCTTGTCTCTATTCCAAGTCCATCTGGAAATACAGCAAAAATTATTAATTTCATTGAAAACTATGTCAGTGAGTGGAACGTAGAAACGAAACGTAATAATAAGGGAGCTCTTATTTTAACGGTAAAAGGGAAAAATGATGCACAGCACCGCTTATTAACGGCACACGTTGATACGTTAGGTGCGATGGTAAAAGAAATTAAGCCTGACGGTCGCCTGAGTCTTTCTATGATTGGTGGATTTCGCTGGAACTCCGTAGAAGGGGAATATTGCGAAATTGAAACATCAAGTGGCAAGACGTATACAGGAACAATTTTAATGCATCAAACATCTGTACATGTATATAAAGATGCAGGTGAAGCAAAACGCGATGAGAAAAATATTGAAGTTCGTATTGATGAGCGCGTATTTTCAGCTGATGAAGTACGCGAATTAGGAATTGAAGTAGGAGACTTCGTTTCATTTGATCCGCGCGTTCAAATTACAGAGAGTGGATACATAAAATCACGTCATTTAGATGACAAAGTAAGTGTTGCAATTTTATTAAAATTAATTAAAAGATTACAAGATGAAAACATAACATTACCATATACGACGCATTTCTTAATTTCTAATAATGAAGAGATTGGATACGGTGGTAACTCTAACATTCCAGAAGAAACTGTTGAATACTTAGCAGTTGATATGGGAGCGTTAGGTGATGGACAAGCATCTGATGAATATACAGTATCTATTTGTGCAAAAGACTCTAGCGGCCCGTATCATTATGCACTGCGCAAACATTTAGTAGAGCTTGCGAAAACGAATCATATTGAATATAAAGTAGATATTTATCCGTACTACGCATCTGATGCATCAGCTGCGATTCGCGCGGGATTTGATGTGAAACATGCGTTAATTGGAGCGGGTATTGATTCTTCTCACGCATTTGAACGTACACATGAAAGTTCTATTGCGCATACAGAAGCATTAGTGTATGCATATGTAATGTCTAATTTAATTGAAGAATAATTTCATAGATAATAGAGAGCTGATTAAAGATATTATTTTTAATCAGCTTTTTATTTGGCAAAGCGATTAGGAGACATGTCCTAATCGCTTTTTTATCCCGCTATTTGCCGGGCAGTAAGACTCCTACCTCAAAATTCAGCGAAAGCAAAAAAGTTAGATGGGGGCGGGCTGCCTGTAAAAGCCCGATTGGTGAGGGCTGATTAAAGTTTTTATATACATTCATTATAAGTTATATATATGCGATTTTTGTTATACGGCCGGAAACGTATTTACTATAGATATATAATGTTATACACTATGAAAGGGATTAATTAATAGTTAATATTTTTTAGTTAGCTTGATTAAAAAAATTGTATGAATATGAAGTTTTGAGAGGAGATTTATTTTTCATGAAGTACAAAGCAATAGCCGCAGGTTTATTAGCAGCAAATTTACTAGCACATCCAATTAGTAGTTTAGCAGAAACGAAGAAATTTCCTGATGTTTCAGATAGTGCGTGGTCAAAAGACGCAATTTATTATTTAGTAGAGAGAAATGTAATTAACGGTATGCCAGATGGTAACTTTATGCCATACGGAAATTTAACACGTGCTCAGGCAGCAAAGATTATCGCAACAGCAATTGGTGCTAAAATAGATCCAAATGCAAAGCCGTCTTATAATGATGCAAAAAATAGTTGGGCAGCTTCATTTATTGCAGCCATGGAAAAAGAGAATATTATTAAAGGGCGAGAACCAGGAGTATTTGATCCTGAAGGAAAAGTAACTCGTGCTGAAATGGCAGCTATGCTTGTAAGAGCATATAATCTGAAAAGCAAAGTAACAGGACCAGTTCCTACAAAATTTGCTGATTTAGAGAATCATTGGGGTAAAGAAGAAGTTAATATTTTAGTAGAATTAAAACTTTCATTAGGTACAGAGGATGGCTGGAAACCGAATGATTCTATTACGCGTGAACAAGCAGCTCAACTTACTGCGCAAACAGATAAATTTAGCAAGAATAGTGATCGTCCAGTAGAAACAAAGAAAATGTACATAGATAGAAAATTCATTACATATCACGCACCATCATTAAGTTCTGGGATTAGTGCAAATCAGCATAATCCACAAATGGTTGAAATTAAAGAAGAACGAGATGGATGGATCAAAATTGCAACAAGTAAAGGTGATAAATGGACACCTTTAGTAGAGAAAACAGAAGTTATTAATGAAGGATTCACTACTTATGCAGAAGCTTCTTCTTCTTCAAAAGTAATGGGAACACATAACGCACAACAAGTAACTGTTATTGAAGAGAACGGCAGCTGGATTCGTATCCGCATGGGCGCTGGTTTCCAATGGGTTAATAAAAATCAATTAAATCCAGTGAAGCAAGGTAACTTCTTAGAAGGAAAAGCGATTATCATTGATCCAGGTCATGGTGGAGCGGATTCAGGTAATCCAGGTTATTATGAGAAAGAAAGTGAAACTGTATTAGATGTATCACTACGATTACAGAAAATATTTGAGAAAAAGACACCATTTACTGTGTTATTCACTCGTACAGATGATACACGTCCAGGAACAAGTGCTTCTGATTCTTTAAAGAAACGTGTAGAATTTGCACAAAAAAATAATGGGGATATTTTTGTAAGTATTCATGGTAATGGCACGGAAGAGAAAAATGGACAAGGTACAGAAACGTTCTACTATGAATCAGCGACAGCAAGAGGAACAAATCCTAACGTATCAGAAAGTCGTTTACTAGCAGAAAAAATTCAAGAGCGTCTTGTAGATGCACTGGGAACAAAAGATCGTGGTGTGAAAAAAGGCGATTTATACGTAATTAGAGAAAATACAATGCCAGCTGTATTAGCAGAATTAGCATTTGTAGATAATAAAAGTGATGCAGATAAAATAGCTACACCAGCGCAGAGACAAAGTGCAGCGGAAGCTATTTATCAAGGTATTTTAGATTACTATGAAGAAATGGGTAACAACGTGTCTTCTTTCCGTTAATAAATAATAAGAGATTGCCATTGGCAGTCTCTTTTATTTATTAACGTTTCTCTTTATTTCCGGCATATGATATCATTTAATTTTATATACAAAAGAAAAGTATTTGAGTAATTGTAATCATAACAATTTTAAACGATAGAGGATGATAATAGATTGAATAATCATAGTAAAACACCTGCCTGTATATATACGTATGCATTTCGTGAGGAGGAGCGTGCTTTATGTTACTTGGAAATGCGCTCGTTCTTTGGAATGGAGTCCCACGTTAATATTTTAAAAAGTGATGTCAAAATTGACCCGAGTAGAAGTGCGTTTATTAAAGAGCGAATTGAAGTTATGTATGAAGGGGACGACTTAGAAAGCATTTTAAAACAAGTGGAACAAATTGATTTGGCGGGAGCGACGTTCAAAGTCATCTTCGTTAAAATTAATGACCTTGTTGGAGAGAATAAAATTGAATATGGAGAAAGACGTCTTATTGAAAGAGACCTCGGCATGCATATTGAAGGAGAAGCGGATGTTCGTAATCCAGAGCGTGTATTCGGGATTGTTCCTCTTGGAGGACGCTGGTACTTCGGGCACTATGTAGAAAGCGAACCAGTTTGGTATCATCACATAAAAAAACCGCATAGTTATTCGACATCTCTTAGCACACGTGTTGCGAGATCAGTTGCAAATATCGCTGTACCAAATCCAGAGGGAGTACGAGCAATTGACCCGTGCTGCGGTATTGGAACAGTAGTAGTAGAAGCACTTTCTATGGGGATTAACATCGTTGGTAGAGATATAAATCCACTTGTAGTTCTTGGAACGAGAAAAAACATCGCACATTTCGGATTTGAAGGAACAGTAACAAAAGGGCCGATCGAGGAAATTACTGAGAACTACGACGTTGCCATTATCGATATGCCGTACGACTTATTTACGCATGCCACACCAGAAGATCAACTATCAATTCTCTCAAGTGCACGCCGCATCGCGAAAAAAGTAGTCGTTGTCACGATGGAAACAATGGACGACATGATCCATGAAGCAGGATTCGAAATTACAGATCGCTGTATTACAAGAAAAGGATCATTTACTAGACAGATTCTTGTTTGTGAATAAGAAAGAAAGGTCACCCGTTTGGGTGACCTTTTTTGTTTGTATTGATGTGTAATTGGTTGGTGGTTTAGGTAGATGAATTAGCGAAATTTGTCGGTAAGTCGATATTGCATGTCGAATCGCCGATATATTGTGTTGAATCGCTGATATATTCCGAGAATCGCCGATATCGTTACATTAGAATATTACTGTTCCTTTAATTTCTCTTGTTGTGCGATTAATAAATTGCGTAATATGTGTCCGCGGTAACTTTCTAGTTTTCGTCCTTCATGATAGCGTACGCCTAATTTTTTTAGTTCAGCTACGTACCAGCCCTTTGTTCCGTAATACATTGGATCACTTCCTTTTTGCTTTTGAACAGTATATGTTGGGGGTGGGAGTAACTTTCCAGTGAAAATAATAAGACTGGTTGTATCAAGGGACTCCATAACATAGCCTCTGGACAGTGTATAAAAAAATAGACAGTAATGTATGCTTTTTTAAACAATGTATACAAATTTATATCCTATGCGTTGGCATGATATTTGCAATAAAAAGAGTATCAACATATAGGGGAGAGATAGAAATGAAGGTTAGTAAAGTGTACACAACAATTGATGCTCACGTAGCTGGGGAACCGCTTCGAATTATTACAGGCGGCGTGCCGGAAATAAAAGGAGACACGCAGCTGGAAAGACGCGCGTACTGCATGGAACATTTGGATCATCTTCGCGAAGTTCTTATGTATGAACCGAGAGGACATCACGGCATGTACGGTTGTATCATTACTCCGCCTGCGAGTGCTCACGCTGATTTTGGCGTATTATTTATGCACAACGAAGGATGGAGTACGATGTGTGGTCATGGCATTATTGCTGTTATTACAGTCGGAATTGAAACAGGCATGTTTGAAGTAAAGGGGGAAAAACAAAAGTTCATTATTGATAGCCCAGCTGGGGAAGTCATTGCGTATGCAACATATAACGGGAGTGAAGTAGAATCTGTATCATTTGAAAATGTTCCTTCATTTGTATACAAAAAAGACGTTCCTATTAAAATAGATGACTATGAATTTCAAGTAGATATCGCGTTTGGCGGAGCTTTTTATGCGGTAGTAGACTGTAAAGAATTTGGTTTGAAAGTTGATTTCAAGGATTTATCTGCTATTCAAGCGTGGGGCGGTAAAATTAAGCACTACATCGAGAGCAAAATGGAAGTGAAGCATCCACTTGAAGAAGGATTAAAAGGGATATACGGCGTTATTTTCTCAGATGAACCGAAAGGAGAAGACGCAACTTTACGAAATGTAACAATCTTTGCTGATGGGCAAGTAGATCGTTCTCCTTGCGGTACAGGAACTTCCGCAAGAATCGCAACTCTTTTTGGAAAAGATGCTTTACAAAAGGGAGAAATTTTCGTCCATGAATGCATTACTGACGGGAAATTCGAGGGGGAAGTATTGTCGGTAACCGCAGTAGATACATATGAAGCTGTCGTTCCAAAAGTAACGGGGCATGCCTTTATTACAGGATTTCATCAGTTCGTTGTAGACCCGAGAGATGATTTGAACCGTGGATTTTTGTTAGGATAGAAGGAGGGGGTGGAAAGATATGCTAGTCATAAGCGCGAACGAACAAAGAAACTTAGTAAATATGAATGAAGTTATTGAATACGCGGCGCTTGCTTTAAAAGAATTTTCCGCAGAAAGAACGATTACACCAATAAGGGGCTCATTACCATTTGCGAACGAGCGAAATACGGCATTAATTATGCCTTCAGTAGCGGAAGGGCTTGAGGCACTTGGCTTAAAAGTAGTAACGGTAGTCCCGCAAAATAAACAGATAGGAAAGAAAACGATCAACGGGATTGTGATGCTATCAGACTTTCAAACGGGAGAACCGCTCGCACTTTTAGAAGGATCGTACTTAACGATGATTCGAACAGGCGCCTTATCAGGAGTAGCGACAAAATATTTAGCTCGTCATAACGCAAAAACTTTATGCATTATCGGCACGGGTGAACAAGCGAAAGGAATTGCTGAAGCAATATTTGCGGTTAGGGATATCGAAAAAGTCATCTTATACAATCGCACAGAAGAAAAGGCGTATGCATTTGCGGAATATATACAAGAGAGATTCAACAAACCTGCATATGTTCACACAAATGCGAATGAAGCAATAAGCGAAGCAGACATCATCGTCACAACTACGAATGCATCCACACCAGTCTTCTCAGAAACACTACAAAAAGGCGTCCACGTAAACGCCGTCGGCTCATTCAGACCGAGCATGCAAGAACTACCCTCACATGCCATCGCGGGAGCAAACAAAGTAGTAGTTGAATCAAAAGAAGCAGCACTAGACGAAACAGGAGACCTTCAAGTTCCGATAAAAGAAGGTCTATTCAAAGCAAACGCCATTCACGCTGAACTTGGTCAAATTATAAGCAAAGAAAAAGCTGGACGCGAAAATAATGAAGAGATTACTATTTTCAAATCAGTTGGTTTGGCGGTAGTGGATATTATCGTTGCGAAGTATTTGTATGAGAAAGCGGTGGAGCAAGGAGTAGGGAATAAGATTGAGTTTTGAGACTGCCTTTTGGTGGTCTTTTTTGTTGATGTGGGTGTGCTAGTATTTATAATTGAATCCTTTTAATATTATGTTGCAATGTATGAATTCTGTGCGGACATCAAATCATTCATTCAATTGGTATATGAAAAAATTTGCCCCTCTAATTATTAGAGGGGCAAATTTTTACCATTCTCGCCATTCTTCTGTTATATCTTCCTCGGATTCTAAGCCAGCTATTCGTGCTGCTGTATCGATAAATTCATAGAGATCTTCTCTTTCCATTGTTTCAATAAAATAGTCATGTTCGTCATTTAATTCATTTATGTTAAGAACAACCTCTTTAACAACATGCATTATTTCAATTTCAGTTGGATTTTTTCCCAATTGCTCTAAATTATTTATGTAAGTATCAAGAATTTTATTTGTTGCACTTATATTTTCTTCAGTGAAAAACTCTCCATCTTCATCATTCTCAATCCATTGGGTTGTTGGTTTGTTTTTTTTCAATTCATCAAATGTCATGATAACCTCCTAAATGTGTTTTTTGTCTTTAATCCCATTCTACATTTTCGGTCATATATAACAATCATTTTAGAGTTTTTTTGTAGGCTACTAGTTTTTTAACTCATTTTACGAGGTAACTTATTCGTGGTCTTCTTTTTTAATCCTCCTTATAAATATATTTTATGGCAAGAATGTATTAGTAGATTTCAAACTTTCCACATTTACAAAAAAGTTTGACTTTACATACAGGTAGTGGTAATTTAAAACTTATAAGAAAACTCGGGATTAATTCCGAGTTTTCTTATGGGTATAACTAGTTTGAGGGGGCCAAAAGATGAAACGGAAATTATTTGCATTACCATTTGTTCTAATACTACTTATTGCATTAGCGGCTTGTTCTGGGGAAAAAGATTCTTCGAAGCAAGCGGGCACTAGTAAATCAGGGACTCCGAAAGATGGAGGAACGTTAACGATTGGTGTTAGCGATAATCCAGATACGATGAATCCGCTTTATGCGAATGATCGTGTGTCATTAACTGTGCAGCAAGCTTTATATGCGCCGCTGTATCATATGGAAGACGGTAAGAAAAAGTTTGTTCTTGCTGAGAGCTTTACGCCTTCAGAAGATCAATTAACGTGGACATTGAAATTAAAAGATAATTTGAAATGGCATGATGGTAAGAAAATTACATCAGACGATATAGCATTTACATTCCAATCTATTTTGGATGAGAAGCAAAATAGCTCAAGTCGTGAAAACTTTATTTTTAAAGGAAAGCCGCTTGAGGTGAAAAAGGTAGATGAGTTAACAACTCAATTCGTTTTACCACAAGTAAGCGCATCTTTCGAAGGTGTGATGAATGATTTCTTCCCAATTCCGAAACATGTATTTGAAGGGGAAGCAGATTTAGCGAAGAGTAAGAAAAACTTACAACCTGTAGGGTCAGGTCCGTTTAAGTTTAAAGAATATAAATCAGATGAGTACGTTGCATTAGATCGATTCGATGATTATGTAGGTGGAAAAGCTAAATTAGACTCTATCGTATATCGCGTTGTAAAAGACCGTAATACAGCAAATGTTTCACTGCAAAATGGTCAAATCAACATGAAAATGATTGAGCCGCAAGACTTTAAAAAACTAGATAGTACTGGGAACTTCTCAATGGTGACATTCCCTGAAGGTAGATTATTCTACTTATCTTATAACATGAATACAGATTTGATGAAGAAAAAAGAAGTGCGCCAAGCAATTGCGCATGCGTTAGATAAAAAAGAAATGATTAACTCAGCATTCGTTTCGGGTGAATTTGCAGAACCAGCAAATTCAATCTTAACGCCAGACGCTATGTATTATGCGAAAGATATTAAAGACTATAAGTATGATAAAAAAGAAGCGAAAGATTTATTAGCAAAAGCTGGCGTGAAAGATAAAGAAAAAGTACGTGTGATGTATGTAACGAATAATAAAATCATGGAAAGCTTAGCGCTTTATACACAACAAAAATTAAAAGAAGTTGGCTTAGAAGTTGAACTAAATGCATTAGATGCTAGTGCGGCAAGTGAAAAAGGCTTAGATAAAGAGAATAAAGAATATGACATTACATTTGGTGGTTACATAATGGGACCTGAGCCAGATTCATATAAGAGCTTATTCTTAAGCAATGCTGAATACAACTATGCACGTTATAAAAACGCTGATTTCGATAAGTTATGGGAAGAAGCTGCAGTTGAAACAGATAAAACAAAACGTGCAGAGCTATACCATAAAATTCAAGAAACAGCTAGAGAAGACGTACCTTATCTACCAATCGCATATCCGAAAGCAGTTATTGCAGTAGATAAAAAGTTTGATGGATTAAAAGAAGCAAAAGCAATTCCTGTCACAATGTTTGAAGATCTATCTAAGATTTATGAAGTGAAATAAGAAACTGTAAAGAAGCTGGTGGAAATCAGCTTCTTTATCAAGTTAAAGCCTAATTGATGTAGGCTAATGAAAGTTTCACTTTACCTTGAGGGGGGAAGTTTGTGTATAAAGTAATTGGGAAGAGGCTTTTAAATGCAATTCCGCTTTTATTTGTTATTTCTATTATTTCTTTTCTATTAATAAAACTAGCACCGGGCGATCCGGTTCGAAACTTTGTCACGCCGAATATGAGTCCAATTGATGTTGAGCGTATTCGCACAAGTTTAGGGCTAGATCAACCAATTTATATGCAGTATATTTTATGGTTAAAAAATATTTTAACAGGGAACTTTGGTTATTCACTTCAAAACCATCGTCCTGTTCTAGATCTTATTGTAGAAAGGTTACCTGCGACAATCGGCTTAATGGGATCGTCTTTACTCGTCTCATTTGTAATCGCAATCCCACTTGGACTATTTACAGGTGTGAAAAAGAATTCATTCTTTGACCGCATTGTAAACTTTATTTCATACGTTGGTATTTCTATGCCGGTTTTCTGGTTTGCACTACTATTAGTCTACTTATTCTCTTTAAAATTGGACCTACTTCCGAGTATGGGTATGCGCACCGTAGGTAAAGATTCTGTTTGGGATATTGTGCAACACGGCATTTTACCTTGCATGGTGCTAGCGTTCCAAAACGTATCTGTTTATATGAGATATATTCGTTCAAGTACGATTCAGCAATTAGAAGAAGAATATGTACAAATTCAATATGCGTACGGCGCTTCAAAGAAAACGGTGTTATTTAATCACGTACTTCGAAATGTATTAATACCGATCATTACAATTTTCGGATTATCGATTCCAAGTTTAGTAGGCGGAGCATTTATTACGGAAACAGTATTTTCATGGCCGGGTCTTGGTTCACTTGGGGTAAATGCTATTTTTAGATTTGATTATCCGATTATCATGGCAATTACATTACTATCATCATTCATGTTAATTCTCGGTAACTTAATTGCTGATATTTTATATGGCGTAGTAGATCCGCGCATTCGAATGAGGGGGTGATTTGGAATGAATAATAGGAGATTTCAAACGATAAAAAGTAGTTTTACGAAAAATAAGTTTGTACTAATGGGAGTTATAATACTTGCGATTTTAACGGTCGCATCAATTTTCGCATTCGTATCGCCGTACGATCCTAGCAAAATGTCGATTCCAGATCGCTTACAAGAACCGAGTATGAGTCATCCTTTCGGAACGGATGATTACGGAAGGGATTACTTAACGAGAGCGTTATATGGCGGACGAGTTTCGCTTGCGGTCGGTTTCCTTGCGATGGTTGTTTCTATTACAATCGGTACTGCAGTTGGAACAATTAGCGGGTATTTTGGCGGAAAGTTAGACAACTTTTTAATGAGAGTTGTTGAAGTGCTTATGTCAATTCCATCATTCTTTTTAATGCTACTATTAAATGCGTATTTAAAACCAGGAATTACGACGTTAGTTCTTATTATCGGATTACTAACATGGATGGACACCGCCCGTATTGTAAGGGCAGAAACGTTATCTGTAAAAGAGCGTGAGTACGTTTTATACGCAAAAGTATCAGGACAAAAATCACTTATGATTATTGTAAGACATATCATTCCTAACATTTTATCAACCATTATTATCGCTGCGACATTAACAATTGCGACATCGATTTTAATGGAATCATCACTTAGTTTCTTAGGATTAGGTATTAGAGAACCAGATTCTTCTTGGGGCAGCATGCTAAACAATGCGCAAGGATATATTGGTGAAGCTTGGTATTTAACACTCTTCCCAGGATTCCTTATCCTTTTAACGGTACTTAGTTTTAACGTAATTGGTGAAGCATTGAAGAAAGCTTTCGCACCAAAAGGAGCCGGACATGAAAACTAAAGTGTTAAGTGAAAGGAGTGAGAAGCGTGTCTGAAAAACTACTAGAAGTGAAAAATTTAAAGACTTCTTTTTTCATAGAAAGTGGCGAAGTTGAAGCGGTTCGCGGCGTTACATTTCGCTTAAATAAAGGAGAAGTAGTCGGTATCGTTGGGGAATCTGGAAGCGGGAAGAGTGTAATGGCGAAGTCTGTTATGTCTCTCGTTACGTCACCAGGAAAAGTAAAAGAAGGGGAAATCCTTTTTCATAATGAAAACATACTTTCTAAATCTGAAAAAGAATTGCGTTCTATTAGAGGAAATCAAATTTCACTTATCTCTCAAGACCCAATGTCAGCGCTAAATCCGGTCGTGAAAATTGGAAAACAAATGACGGAAGTAATTATACGTCATCAAAAAGTGAAAAAGAAAGAAGCAGAGCAAATCGCGGTCAACTTGTTAAAACAAGTCGGTCTTTCTTCACCAGAAGAAAGGGTGAAACAATATCCGCATGAACTAAGCGGAGGTATGAAGCAGCGAGTTATGATCGCAATGGCGATGTCTTGTAACCCTGACCTTCTCATTGCGGACGAACCGACGACAGCACTTGATGTAACGATACAAGCACAAATACTAGATTTAATGAAAAACTTAAAAAACGAAACGAACATGGCGTTACTTCTTATTACGCATGACTTAGGAATAGTCGCACAAAACTGTACACGCGTTATCGTTATGTATGGCGGACTTATTATGGAAGAAGGACCTGTACTTGATATTTTCCAATCGCCGAATCATCCATATACGAAAGGGTTATTAAACTCTCTGCCAAAAATCGCAAACGGCGTAAAAGAAAGACTTTCTCCCATTCAAGGTGTAACGCCAAACTTATTAAACCCACCACAAGGTTGCCCGTTCGCAGAGCGTTGCCCGCATGCGATGGACATTTGTGAAAAAGAACGTCCACCATATTTTGAAATCGGAAACGAAAGACGTTCCATGTGCTGGCTAAACGATAGGGCGGTAGGTGATTTTCATGCATAAAGAAAACTTAATTGAAGTTCGGAACTTAAAAAAGTATTTTCCTATTAAAAAAGGACTATTCGGCAGAAAAACAGAGCAATTAAAAGCAGTCGATGATTTAAGCTTCACTATTAAAAAGGGTGAAACATTCGGGTTAGTAGGAGAATCTGGATGCGGAAAATCAACGACAGGAAGAAGTATCATTCGCTTACACGATGTCACTTCAGGTAACGTTTTATTTGATGGAAAAGATATCGCAAGTTTAAAGGAAAGTGAACTAAAAGAATATCGAAAACGAATGCAAATCATTTTCCAAGATCCATACGCATCATTAAACCCGGCAATGAATGTATTCCAAATTATTAGCGAGCCAATGAACATTCACGGCTCTTACGAAAAAGAAGAACAAAAAGAAATCATATTAGACCTGCTAAAAAAGGTAGGTTTAAAAGAAGAACACTTATATCGCTACCCGCACGAATTTAGCGGAGGCCAAAGACAGCGCATCAGCATTGCGCGCGCACTATCTGTAAAACCAGATTTCATCCTATGTGACGAACCAATCTCAGCACTCGATGTCTCAGTCCAAGCACAAGTCGTAAATATGCTGCAAGACATCCAAGAAGAAACAGGAGTCACATATTTATTCATCGCACATGACCTATCTATGGTAAGACACATATCAGACCGCATCGGAGTCATGTACTTAGGAAACATAGTAGAAATTGCCGACAGCGAAGACTTATACACAAAACCGGCACATCCATACACACAAGCACTACTCTCATCTATGCCAGAACCAGATCCAACAAACATTGGCAAAGAACGGATTATCCTAGAGGGAGAAGTACCGAGCCCACTAAACACACCATCCGGCTGCAAATTCAGAACGCGCTGCAAATTCGCCACTGAAAAATGTGCACAGGAAGTACCGAAGATGGTGGAGATTGCGAAAGGGCATGAGGTGGCTTGTCATTTGTTTTAGAGGGAGAGCACTAGGGGGGACCTGGTGCTTTTTTCTTTTGTATTGGGGTGTGGGATTGGTTGTAGATTAATGGTCAGCGACTGTCTATATTTGTATCTCCTATCATATAATTCCCTTTATTCTTTAACTATAATGCTGGGAAAGCACGTAAAGTAAGACAAAGTATTAAAAATCATCGTGATGAAGTGTATCGTATTGATGTATGTATTGTAGAAGATCCGATGGAAAGAGAAATTTACGAAACATATATGATTAACGAATTTCAAGCAAAGTATAATGTGGATAAAGTATTTTATAAATAACATCAACGTAAAACATGATCTTGGTACTACATCAAGATCATGTTTTTTATATGTAATAAAAACAATTGATTATTCTTAATCATTCGACAAGATGCAACAATTTAAGATCGTGTTTTTTGCTATGATAAGTAAGGAATTTACATATCGTGTTATTGGGGGATAAAAAGAGATGTTGAAAAAATTTACTACATGTATTTTAGGTGGCGCTTTAGTATTCAATTTATCTGGTTGCGGCAATACATCCGACAAAACTTCTTCAGAATCTAAAGAAACCAATTCTAAACAAGAAGAAAAGAAAGTGCAAACAACCGATGAGGCGAAAACGAAAGAAAATACAAAGCAGAAAAATACAGAACAAGCAAAAGAGAAATCAAAAATAAAAGAAAAAGAGTATGCTGTAAACAAGGATTTTCATACACCTAAATTTGATGTAACTGTAAAAAGAGTTGTAGAAAGAGATAAGGTTGGTAAAGAGAGTATAGGATTCCAAAAACCTGAAGATGGACATGTCTTTATTGTTGTAGAAGCAGAAGGGAAAAATATCACAAACGAACCGATGAAATTAGCCGTTTTACCATCAGTGGATTTAGTGGATGAAAATGATAATGCTTACCAAAGTGATGTGTTGGCAGCTAGTAGTTATGCGGTTGAAAAAGGCGAGACCTCTAGTATTACTAAGGGATTAAAACCAGGGGAGGTAATGAGAGAAAGTAAAGTTTACGTGATTAATAAAGAAAAATTTGATACAGGAAAGTGGTATGTAGTTGTTAACCATGAGTATAAGGAACAAATTAAATAGTGTTTATTTATGAAGAGGAGATGGCTCCTCTTTTTTTTACAAGTTAACACAGAATTTCTTTATAATGTAGAAATTTAATGTTTTCGAAAAAAAGAATTGACTTCTACATTAGTTGTAACTAAAATGGTTACATAAAGATGTAATTAATTTAGTTACAACTAATATCTGCTAAAAATATGATTTATATATTTAATTAAGGATGGTGGTCCATACGTTGCCACCCGGTGTAGAAAGTTACTAACACATTCAAATCAATGCATATTCCAAGCTTTAGTATTTTCTGTTACGGGGCAATAAGGTGCAATGTTATCTTTTGTTAAAAACCTTGGTGGATCTTTCTTTGGAAATATTAGTTTTGGGGAAATATAGTAAGGTATCTAAAAAAGAACAAGGTATAAAAATATGTACTTATATAAACCAAAAATTTAGTTGAGCTGGATAATAAAAAAAGGTAGGAGATTTAAATGGAGACGAAACAAGATAATCTTATTTACGTATGGGATGCATATTGTGGATGGTGCTATGGTTTTTCAGAAAGTATTAAAGGATTTTACAAAAACCACACTGAATTACCATTAACGGTTTTATGTGGAGGGTTATTTTTAGATAATTTACCAATGAAAAACTTCTCATATATAGAAGAAGGAAATAAAAGAATTAATCAACTTACAGGTGCTGAATTTGGTCCTTCATATCAAAAATTGGTGGAGGAAGGGACTTTTAAAATGAATTCGAAAGATGCTGCAATTGGCTTTTCAGCTTTACGCTCATTAGCGCCAGACCGTTTATTAGAATTCACTTCGGCTATGCAAAAAGCGTTTTATTATGAGGGCCAAAGTCTGAGTGATCCTGAAACATATCGCAAGATTGCAATCGAGCATGGTTTGGACCCTGAACAAGTGTTAGAACGTTTAAACGCTCAAGAAACAATAATAGATGTCCAAAATGATTTCAATAAAGTTCGACAGCTTGGTGTTAATAGCTATCCTTCATTACTTTTACAAAAGGATAATCAAATTATTCCTATTGGTGGTGGCGTAATGACGCCGGATAAAATTGAAGCGCGTTTTAAAAATTTATATTAAGAAAATTTAGGATATAGTAGCAAACATGTTATCTTAGGCCACCTGACATTGATCTCCGGAATATTCGCTAGTACTATTACACTTTCAGATAAATGGGAGTGGGAGATTTTATCGGAACAAGATAAAAATATGATAATTAGTTAATAACTTTAACAAAAGGAGAATAACATACTATGTTTAAAACAATCGATACAAATCAAAAAGATGTGAAATTAACGGTGTTTAGTTCGGACGAAAAAAGCTTTATGGTCACAGCAACATTAGTTGAGAAAGCAGGACATGCATTTTTAATAAACTCAAAATTTACGCAATCTGATTCGAAAGAAATTGTAGAGTATTTGAAAAAAAACAACTTATCTCTAGATAAAATCTTTATTATTCATGGGGATCCAGACTACTACTTTGGATTAGAGAGCATTAAAGCCGTTTACCCAGAAGCTATAGCGTATGCAACAGAGTCTACTGTTGAACATATCGTTCATTCTGTCTTAGGGAAATTAAAAGTTTGGAAAGACGCCCTTGGAGAAAATGCACCAAGTAACGTGGTATTACCTCAAGTATTTAAAGAAAAAGCGATTGATTTTCAGGGGTTAACATTTGAACTAGTAGGCTTAGATCATTACAGAACTAGCCTATTTAATAAAGAACTAAAAGTATTAATTGGTGGTATTGATGTATTTAACGAAATACATGTATTCTTAGCGGATACTAGCTCAAAAGCGGATATGGAGGCATGGATTGAGAACTTGAAAGTATTACAAGCATTACATGCTGACATAATTGTGCCTAGCCATGGATCAATCGAAAAATCCCTAAATAATCAAGCACTTACTGCGACAATGGATTATCTAAGAACGGCGGTTCAAGCTTCTGAGGAAAGTGGAACTTCAAAAGATTTTGTGGCAAAACTTGAAGCAGCATATCCAGGCTATGCAAATAAAGGTGTATTAGAATTAAGTGCAAAAGTTGTAACAAAAGAAATACCTTGGGGTTAATGATATGAATAAATATCAAAAACTATTACATGAAACGTATGTGTTAACTGGCGAAGGGAAATTGGATGCGTTCAAAACGTATTTAAGTGAAAATGTATCTTGGACAGAAGCTGCTGGGTTTCCATATGCAGGTACTTATATAGGTCCAGATGAAGTAGTGAAAAACGTACATGAACGTCTTGGCACGGAATGGGATGACTATAGTGCTAAAGATGAAATTTATACTTTTAATAACAATACTGTTATCGTGTATGGAAAATATAGTGGAACATATAAAGCTACAGGGAAGTCATTTGTAGCAGATTTTTGTCATCTTTATAAGTTTGATGAGAACGATAAGGTTAAGAAGTTTATTCAAATTGTGGACAGTGCAACTGTTAATGAGGTATTAAGTTAGAGTTAATCGTTTCTAATATGCCTTGTATAGGGGGAGGTTAGGATAAATGAAATTCCTAACATTATCCCTGACATTACATTTTGGGGAAGGTTTCTCCTTCTTCAAGCTTTTTATAGAAGAAAACTTATTTAAGTAGAAGAGGTAGGTATATATGAAATTAGAGAAAAATTTAATCATAACAATTATTTCTGTATTTATTTTAGGAGTAGTTTCGACTTTGGTATATCAAGCTTCCACCGGTAATAACAAAGGGAACTCAATAAAGAGCGAAAATGTCGCTTCTGTATCAAAAGAAGTAAAAGAAAATGAAAAGAATAAAAAGATGGTAGTTGATTTCTATAATGAAGTTTTTAACAAACATAATATCGATATTATCCCTAAATATGTTAGCGAAGATTATAAGCAACATAATCCTTTTGTTGCTGATGGACGAAAAGCCTTCATGGATTTCTTTAAGGAGGATTTTGTTAAAAATCCTAATTCCTCTGCAGAGATTAAACGTGTAGTAGCTGAAGGGGATACAGTTGCTCTTCATGTACATTCTCGTACTAATTCTCAAGATAAGGGAGTTGCTATAGTGGATATATTTCGTATCAAGGATGGAAAGATTGTCGAACACTGGGATGTAATTCAAGAGATTCCAAGTGAAGCAGCTAATGATAATACGATGTTTTAGATAGAAGATATATTTAATAATTGTTTAATTGATAGTGCTGTATAGAGTTTAGAAATTTAGATAATTAGTCATCAAATCTGGAAATCATTTAAAAATAGCATATTAAATGATGGCACAAATTAATACGAAATAGCTCTTTAATAAAAAATCCTACTCATTAAAAAATGAGTAGGATTTTTTATTAAAGAATAGTGCTAATTTTGTGGTTCGGCACCATCTAAATTTGGAAACCATGAAAGTATAGGTACTCTATATCCACGTAAAGTAAAATCGTAATTTTTTCCTTCTTTTATGTTTGCTTGCAGATTCACTGAATGAAACTTCATCATAAGAAGGCTATCCTCATTAGAAATAACTTTTTCGGTTCCATTTTTTTGCTCAACCTAGTACAATCTTACCAATTTAAAAAAGACCACCATTACTGAAGTGCACCCCAATTGTTAGACACATAATTAACAATTGGAGGTGCATTTTTTATGGCTAAATTTTCTTCAAAAGATAAAATACAAGCAGTAAAACGATATCTAGAAGGT
>NZ_JBPWAP010000062.1:0-28694 GCF_051776705.1 Bacillus cereus group sp. BceL291
TCCATATTAGGGGTATTTGGTATGCATGAGAATAAATACCTGTATTTTTTAATATCTAGTCGATTAAAAATCTAAAAATATAGGTTGACTAATCGTAAGAAAAAAGACCAGGAAAATTCCTGGTCTATCACTCTACTTAACAAACATTGGATTCTATGTTATACAAAATTGGAAGGTACAGAATTAGGGTTTGTTTGTTAAGTTTATATGTTGAACGAACTAACAGCGGAGGGGTTCCTTCTGTTAGTCCATTAAACCCAATGATTATTTTACGATTTTTTCAAGCTCATCAAGTGAAAGATCTACTGAAATGGAACCATCATTTGTTTCTTTCTTAATTGCGTCTGTTACTTCTTTTGAATGATATAGTTCAATTACTTTTTTCAATGTTGGATCATCTTTATCTTTCTTACGAGCTGCAAAAATATTAATATATGGCTTTGCATTTTCATTCTTTGGATCTTCTAAGAAAATAGGATCCTTCGCTGGATCTAATCCAGCTTGACCAGCAACACCGTTATTAATAACTGATGCCGCTACATCTTTTAACACACGAGGTGTTTGCTGTGCGATAACCGGTGTAATTTTTAATTTCTTCGGATTTTCAGCAATACCACTTGGATCTCCAAATAGACCAAAGTCTTTTTTAAGCTTTAATAATCCAGCTGCATCAAGAAGTTTTAATGCCCGTGCTTGGTTCGTTGGATCGTTTGGAATTGCAATTTCTGAACCATCTGGGATTTCATTTGCTTTCTTATATTTTTCAGAGTATAAACCCATTGGCGCAATTTGCGTTGTACCAACAGCTGTAATATCTAACTTATGCTCTTTTTTAAATTGCTCTAAGAAAGCAATATGCTGGAATGAGTTTAATTCAATATCTCCATCAGCTAACGCTTTATTTGGCGTTGTGTAATCAGAGAACTCGACCAGTTTAATCTTAATCCCTTCTTTTTCAGCTTTTTTCTTCAAAATTTCCCAAGCGTCTCCATCCGTTCCAGTTACACCGACGCGAACTACTTTTTCTTTCGCTCCTGCACCCGTGTCTCCACTTGAGCAGCCGCTTAATGCTGAGACTCCTACAATCGCTGATAATGCAAATGCTAAAATTTTCTTCATTTTCTTTTCCTCTCTTCCTTTTTATGATCTGCGTAACAAGACTTTCGCAAAGTAGTTTCCTAAATTTTGAGCTATCTGTACGAGAATGATAAGTAACACGACCGTTACGAACATAACTGATGTATCAAAACGTTGATAACCATATGTCATTGCCAAGTCACCAAGACCGCCACCACCGACAAGCCCAGCAACTGCAGAGAATTCAATTAAACCAACTGTCATAAATGTGACACCTAAGATTAATGGTGCTAACGCTTCTGGTACAAGGATTTCAAAAACAATTCTAATTGGTGAGGCGCCCATTGCTTGCGCTGCTTCAATTACTCCTTTCGGAACGGAAACAAGGTTTGTTTCAACCATTCTAGCAATACCAATTGATGCGACTAACGTCATCGGGAAAATTGCCGCTGCTGTTCCAATCGTCGTTCCGATAACACTTCTTGTTAGTGGACTTAAGGCTACTAAAAAGATAATGAATGGTACCGGACGAATTGTATTAATTATGATGTTAAGAATAGAAAAGACCCATTTATTTTCTAAAAAGTTTCCTTTTCTCGTTACATATAAAAGTAAACCTAGAGGTATACCCAGAATTGTAGCGAATATAAGGGTTACAATTACCATTAAGAGGGTATCCCCCGTCGCATCTAGTATGCGCGGCCAAAATATACTCCAATCAACTCGCATGAGCTTCTACCTCCTTCAGCTGCACTTGCAGTCTTAGATGTTGTAATGCTTTTTGAATTTCCCTCTGCTCACCTTGCAACTCTACAAGAAGATTTCCAAATAGCACATTTTGAAGTTCAATAATATTTCCGTACAGTACATTTACATCGACGTTATAGTTTTTTGCGATATATGATAGTACCGGCTGTCCTGTCTCCTCACCAGTAAATGTTAGACGATAAATTTGACCACCATTTTGAATTTTCGCTAGAACACTTTCCGGTAAATGATCATTAATGACAGAACGTACAAAGTTTTGAGTCGTCTTTGTTTTTGGTTGCGTGAAAACATCAAACAGTTTTCCTTCTTCAATAACTTTCCCCTTCTCCATTACAGCTACACGGTGACAAATTTCTTTCACAACATGCATTTCATGTGTAATAAGAAGAATTGTTAAATTGTATTCTCGATTTACTTTCTTTAATAAGTTTAGAATTTCTGTCGTCGTTTCTGGATCTAAGGCTGATGTTGCCTCATCACATATAAGAATATCTGGCGATGTCGCAAGTGCTCTAGCAATGCCCACACGCTGCTTTTGCCCACCTGATAGCTGCTCTGGATAATAGTTTGCTTTATCTTCTAACCCTACAAACTTCAGCAGTTCATTTACTCTTTCTTTTATCTCATTCTTTGGTACTTTCGCTAACTTTAATGGATAAGCAATATTTCCAAATACTGTTCTTGAATTAAATAAATTAAAACTTTGAAAAATCATTCCGATTCTTTGTCTTAGTTTACGCAATTCTTTCGTCGATAATGATGTAATATCTTTATCATCTATTGAAATCGTTCCTGCCGTCGGTCTCTCTAACATATTTACTAAGCGTAATAACGTACTCTTTCCAGCGCCACTAAAACCGATAATGCCAAAAATTTCGCCTTTCTCAACTGATAATGTTACATCCTCCACCGCATGAACAGATTGGCCAGCTGATTCATACACTTTACTTACATTGGTAAAAGAAATCATTTTTTTCCCTCCTATATGCTGTAAAAACTTGAAGCAGAGCTTTCGAGGTAAAATAAAAAGTGCCCTCCTTCTTATCAACCATAAAGATAAGAAGGAGAGCACTTATATGTACTCGTTCACATCTTCTCATCTTCCAAGCCTTTATATGGCTTGCTGGAGTTAGCACGGTATTAAAAAACCCGTTGCTGAGGTATCGTAGGGCCAGTCCCTCCACCTCTCTGGATAAGAATGTATCGATTTAATTGTCGTTTAATTAATTCTCATTATAGAACTCAGAATAATAAGAGTCAATACATTTTTTAGAAAAATATTAATTATTCCTTTATTAAAATTTTCAGATGAATATTCATCTGAAAAATAGTAACTTTCAAGGTTATTTAAAATTCTTCTTCCTCATATTTTTAAACAGGAGAATCCTCTCTACGAATTGAATAAATTTATTTGAATATGAAACTCGGAGGAAGATAAATATATGAAAACAGCTCTTTTACTCGTCGATATTCAAAACGATTATTTTCCAAATGGAAAGATGGAATTGCGTAATCCAGTAGAAGCAAGCGAATATGCTAATCAGTTATTACAACAATTTAGAACAAACAGCGAACCTATTTTTCATATCCAACACGTAGCTATAAAAGATGACGCTACTTTTTTCCTACCTAATACAGAAGGTGTACATATTCACGAAAGCGTACGTCCACTTAGAGAAGAAACAGTTATAGTCAAACATTATCCAAATAGCTTCCGAGAAACTAATCTTCTAGAGCAATTAAAACGTTTTAATATTGAACATGTCGTTGTATGCGGGATGATGACTCATATGTGTATCGATGCAACAGTAAGGGCTGCATTCGATTTTGGCTTTCAATGTACCGTTATACATGACGCTTGTGCTACAAAAGACCTTTCTTTTAAGAACGCTACTATACCAGCTGTTTATATTCACAATACAATTTTAGCTAGTTTAAATGGCGTATATGCAAATGTAATAAGCACGCAAGAATTTTTAGCTACATAAAAAAACACTCCTTTCAGTGAGCAAAACCGAAAGGAGTGTTCCTTGTCGAACCATAGATTTTCTTTCAAATTGTATTATACAGGAAATTCTCAAAATGAATACTAAAAAATATGACTAATAAGTCAACTTTTCTCATTATTTTATTTCTGTTTACATGTTTATCCCGCTATTAATAGGTTTTAGCTCATTCTCTTCGAACGACGGTAATATATGGGGTTTCAATTTTAAAAGGAGCTCTTCACATTCTGTGAAGAGCTCCTCTACTATTTCTTATAAAGTTTCAGAAGTAGTTTTTGCTTGCATGTGAAGTGCTAAATAATCAGGTCCACCAGCTTTAGAGTCTGTACCAGACATGTTAAAGCCACCGAATGGCTGGTAACCTACGATTGCACCAGTACATCCACGGTTGAAGTATAAGTTACCAACGTGGAAGTCTTCGCGTGCTTTTTCAATATGGTCACGGTTGTTAGTAATAACAGCACCTGTTAAACCGTATTCCGTATTGTTTGCAATTGCAATTGCATGATCGAAGCCTTTCGCTTTACAGAATGCTACTACTGGTCCGAAGATTTCTTCTTTCATTAAGCGAGCATCTTCTGCAACGTCAGCAACGATTGTTGGTTGGATGAACCAGCCTTTAGAATCGTCTCCTTCGCCACCTGCTAAGATTCTACCTTCTTCTTTACCAATTGCAACATAGCTCATTACTTTATCAAATGCAGCTTGGTCATTAACAGGACCCATGTTTGTACCTAATACTGCTGGGTTAGCAACTGTTAATTCTTTTGTTAATTCAACAGCACGATTTAATACGTGATCGTATACATCTTCATGGATTACTGCACGAGAACATGCAGAACATTTTTGTCCTGAGAATCCGAATGCTGATGCAACGATAGACTTAGCTGCTAATTCAAGATCTGCTTCTTTATCAACAACGATTGTGTCTTTACCGCCCATTTCAGCGATAACGCGTTTTAACCAAATTTGTCCTGGGTTTACTTTCGCTGCACGCTCATAGATGCGGATACCTACATCACGAGATCCCGTGAAGCTTACGAAACGTGTACGAGGATGATCTACTAAGTAGTCACCAACTTCAGAACCGTTACCTGGAACGAAGTTTACTACGCCAGCTGGTAAGCCAGCTTCTTCTAATACTTCCATAAATTTCGCTGCTACTATAGGAGTTGTACTAGCTGGTTTTAGTAATACTGTGTTACCAGAAACTAAAGCAGCTGTTGTCATACCTGCCATAATTGCGAATGGGAAGTTCCAAGGAGAAATGATAACACCTACTCCTAATGGAATGTAAGAGAAACGATTATATTCAATTGGACGGCTTTCTACTGGAATACCGTCTTTTAATTTTAACATTTGACGACCATAATATTCCATAAAGTCGATTGCTTCTGCTGTATCAGCATCTGCCTCATTCCATGGCTTACCTGCTTCTTTTACAAGAATAGCAGAGAATTCATGTTTTCTGCGACGAACGATTGCTGCAGCACGGAATAAAATGTCTGCACGCATTTCTGGCTTTGATTTTCTCCAAGTTTGGAATGTTTCATCCGCTACTTGCATTGCTTTTTCAGCTAACTCACGGCTTGCTTTTGAAACACGACCAACAAGTTCCTCTTTATTTGCAGGGTTTACAGAAACAATTTTGTCTTCTGTAGTGATTTTTTCTCCCCCAATAATTAATGGATAGTCTTGTCCAAGATAAGATTCTACTTTCTTTAAACCTTCTTCAAACGCTAATTTGTTAGCCTCCACTGAAAAATCTGTAAATGGCTCATGTTTGTATGCTACTACCATTTTTTTTAGCCTCCCCTTAGAAAAACGTTTACATTTTACAACATTATTCTACACGATAATTTAGATTTATTCAAATATTCCTAGACTTATATTTTAAAAATTAATAAATTTTTAAAATATAATAAAAAAAAGAGATTCATACATGCGTATGAATCTACAAAATATGAGTATATTCCAAAACATTTTTCCCGATCAATAATATAGTAACTAATAAAAATAAAGTCCTTACATATCCAACACCTTTTTGAACCGCAAACTTCGATCCAAAATAAGCACCTAAGATCATTGATAATCCCATGATAATACCGTATTCAAAATGAATTATGTCTAAGAATAAAAAAGTAATTAAAGATACAATATTACTAACAAAGTTCAAAAGTTTTCCAGATGCTGCCGCTTGAATAAAATCCAAGCCAATTAATAAAAATGCAAAAATTAAAAACGACCCTGTCCCTGGTCCAAAAAAACCATCATAAAATCCTATCATTAAAATAGCAAAGAAAAATATTAATGTTTTTCTTTGCGTCATCTTCTTATAGGTAGACACACTTCCCCAATTCTTTTTTGCAATAATATAAATAGCAATAAATACCAACATTACAAGTACTAATGGGCGTAAAATATCCGATGGAATAAATTTTACTACTAAAGCACCTGCAACAGCTCCAACAATAGTTAACGGGATTAACTTTCCTACAATTTTAAAATCAACTTTTCCTGATCGAATGAAATACATCGCACTCGTAAACGTCCCCATTGTTGCCGCTAATTTATTCGTTGCAATTGCCGAAGCTGGCGATAGGCCAACAAACATAAGTGCAGGAAGCGAAATTAACCCTCCTCCTCCAACAACGGAATCAATAAAAGCTGCTAAAAAACCGAATGCAATTAATAAAATAATGACTTGAAAACTTAATTCTTCCATGAGCTTTACCCCTTACCCCTATTTTTTACAACATTTTAAATTATAACAAAATTATATAAGAAAAAAAGCTGTTCCATAGAGGAACAGCCTTCATATTTAATCTAAAATTTTCACAAGTGGTTCATCTTGTTTTGCTTCACGTATAATAATAGCTTCTGGGCGTTCTACAGATTTAATCGTTACTTGTACTTTCATATAATTCGGGAAGTATTCCATAACAAGCCCTGCCACATATTGTGTAAAACCAACTATTTCCGCTTTTCCATTAAACTGGACAGGAATATCAAGCTTCATTTCTCTTAATTCATCATCTCTATACATACCAGTACCAATAACAGCTGTATAGTCGCCTTGGAAATAATCGCTTAGTTTTGCCTTAAAGTTGGATACTCTTGCAAGATCTTCACGTTTATTATCTGTTTTCGCTTGCTCTGATGGGAACAAATAATATTTTTCATTAATTTGTTTCCAATCTTCAACCGTTTCACTACCTTTTTCGACATTTGCATAAGAAACAAAATTACCTGGCACGAGCGAAGACTTTGGAGCTTGGCGATAAATCGCAAATGTTATCGGAATATTTTTTGTTTCAGGTTCTTTTTGATGTATGACTTTCAAAATTTCTTGCGCCATTTTTTTCCCTTCAGCTAACATCTTTTCATCTGGGATTGCAGCTTCACGTGGGTAACCATGCTCTTCGTTAAAATATTGAACAGAATTCATCGCTAATCCAACTACCATACCAACACGTTCCTCGCCGTTATCGCCTTTTTTCACATAATAATCATGCTCTAAAATATTTGAAATATATATTGGATTTTTTTTATTTTTCACTTCTAGTGATTCGGATCCTGTTCCTAATGCAGGATTTAATCCTATATTAGGAAATTTAACTGCATCTTTTTTTAATTTGTCCTCTAGTTCCTTTTGTTCAGCATCTGTACGTTTTCTTTTAACAAGCATCTGTATAGTTTGAGTATCTAGAGCTTTTCCGCCTTTTAAAAAATTATCTTTCGTACTAAATGATTCTTTTGCAATTCGCATTAATCCTGTTTCAAATTCATCTATATCAAGGCGACTATTTAACCCTTGCACCACTAAACCACGTGCATTTCCACCATCAAATGGAATAGTCGTCTTATAATATTCATCCGAAATAGCGTATTTTGGAACAACTGATTGTTCTTTTGCTTTCCCCGATTTCCCAGCCACTTTTTCATCTTTGTCGGCACCTGCACTACACCCACTTACAAGTAGGCCAAGGCTTAATACCGCTAATGCTATTTTTTTCATGGTAAGTTTGCACCTCTTACTTATTTAGCTCTTGTAAGAACCTCTCTTCATTCCAAACCTCAACATTATGTTTCTCCGCTTGTGCTAATTTCGAACCAGCTGCTTCACCTGCAACAACTAAATCCGTACTCTTACTAACACTTCCTGTTACTTTTCCACCTAATGCCTCAATTTTCTTCTTCGCTTCACTTCGTCCCATAACTTCTAGCTTACCTGTTAAAACAACCGTTTTTCCTGCGAAGTAAGATTCAACATTTTGTAAATCTGCAATTTTTATACCTTTGTATGTCATATTCACGCCATACTCTTTAAACTGCTGTAATAACTCTAATACATCTTCATTATCAAAATATGTCACAACAGATTGAGCCATTTTTTCGCCAATTTCATTAATTGCTTTTAGTTCTTCTTCCGTTGCTTTTACAAGCTCATCCATCGTTTCAAAGTGCTCTGCAAATGTACGTGCTGCTTTCGCTCCAACGTGGCGAATTCCAAGACCAAATAATAATCGCTCTAACGAGTTTTCTTTAGAATTTTCAATTGCTTGTATTAAGTTTGTTGCTGATTTTTCACCAAAACGTTCTAACTGTAATAATTGCTCTTTCGTCAATGCATATAAATCAGCAAATGTACGAATGTAATCAGCATCAAAGAGTTGTGTAATGACACGTTCTCCAAGTCCATCAATATTCATTGCATTTCTTGAAACGAAATGGATTAACCCTTCTCGAATTTGAGCAGGACAAGTTGGATTTATACAACGAAGTGCTACTTCTTCTTCTAAACGAACAAGTTCACTCTCACATGCTGGACAATGAGTTGGCATGCGGTATTCTTCTTCCTCACCAGTACGCTTATCAAAAATAACGTTCACAACTTCAGGAATAATATCTCCAGCCTTCTTCACAACAACGTAGTCACCAATTCGAATGTCTTTTTCACGAATTAAATCTTCGTTATGTAAAGAAGCACGACGAACAATCGTACCAGCAACTCTCACTGGCTCTAGTTCTGCAGTCGGTGTTACAACCCCTGTTCGGCCAACACTTAATTCAATGCCTGTTAATCTCGTTACAACTTCTTCAGCCGGAAATTTATAAGCAATCGCCCACCTTGGACTCTTCGCTGTAGTTCCTAGACTTTCTTGAAGAGCAACATCATCTACTTTTATAACGATTCCATCAATCTCATAATCAAGATGCGGACGTTTTTCTTGCCATTCTTCTACATAAGCTATAACTTCTTCAATTGTTTCACATGTACGGCGATTTGGATTTGTCTTAAATCCAAGTTCACCTAAGAAATCCAGCGATTCACTATGTGATGAAATTGTTTTTTCTTCTACATTCGCAAGACCATACACAAACATAGATAAGTTACGCTTCGCTGCAATTTTCGGATCAAGTTGACGTATTGAACCTGCTGCTGCATTACGCGGATTCGCAAATACATCTTCTCCATTTTGCTCTTTTTCTTCATTTAGTTTAACGAATGAACGCTTCGGCATATAAGCTTCGCCTCTTGCTTCTAACGTTACTTCTTCATTTAAACGAAGTGGGATAGCTTTAATCGTTTTTAAATTTTGAGTAATATCTTCACCTGTTACACCATCACCACGTGTCGCCCCTTGAATGAAGCGTCCTTTTTCATAATGAAGCGAAACGGCAAGCCCGTCAATTTTTAATTCACATATATATCTTACATTCGCACCATCAATTCCTTGACGTACTCTTCTGTCGAAATCACGTAAATCTCCTTCGTTAAATGCATTTCCTAAACTTAACATTGGTGACTTATGTGTTACTTTTTCAAATATATCAAGAACAGTCCCCCCAACGCGAACGGAGGGAGAATCTTCACTCATAAACTCTGGGTTCTCTGCTTCTAATTTTATAAGCTCCTGCATATTACGGTCATATTCCGCATCAGAAACAGAAGGATTGTCTAATACGTGATATTGATAGTTAAATGTATTTAACAAGTCACGTAATTCTTCTATACGTTTTTTTACTATCTCTTTTGACATATCCTCATTCCTTTCCTATTGTTTCGTCACAGGCGCAAATTTTGCTAACAAACGTTTAACACCAATTGGGCTTGGGAACGCAATATCTAATTCTTTTGCATCACCTTCACCTTTTACACTTACAACTGTACCGACCCCCCATTTTTGGTGGGAAGCTTTATCTCCTACTGCCCAGCCAATTTGTTCGCCGCCTGTCGTCTTAGCTGCAGGGCGCGCGAAAGCTGAACGAGAGCGTGTTGCTGTTGTGATTGTCGTTTTGCCGCTACTTGCCGTTCTGCCTTTTGTACCAAACGATGTTTCACGCTTCGGCGCTGTTTCATTTAATGATTCCACTAGTTCTGTCGGGATTTCTGTAATAAATCGAGACGCAGCGTTCATACTTGTTCTACCAAATAATGTACGCATTTGCGCGTTAGATAAATATAGCTCTTCTTCTGCACGAGTAATACCTACATAAGCAAGACGACGTTCTTCTTGCATTTCATCCTCTTCCATAAGAGAACGAGTATGAGGGAATATCCCTTCCTCTAAGCCAACAATAAAGACAACCGGGAACTCTAATCCTTTCGCCGAGTGCATCGTCATTAAAATAACTTCTTCACCAGCAGTTGGGTCTTCATCTACACGATCAATATCAGCAACAAGTGCTAAATCTGTTAAGAATGCAACAAGGCTCTTATCTTCGCTTTGAGATTCAAATGTTTGCGTAACAGATAAGAACTCGTCTAAGTTTTCTAAACGACCTTCCGCTTCTAAAGAACGTTCATTTTTCAACATATCGCGATAGCCTGTTTTTTCAATAACTTCTTCTACTAATTCTGTAACAGATAAATACTCTTGCATATTTACCCAGTTATTTAATAAATTCGCGAATTCTTTTACTGCCTTTGTAATTTTTGCACTTACTCCAACATGCTCAATCTCATCAAATACAGCAGTTAATGAAATTCCATTTTGCACACCGTAATTAATAATTTTATCGATAGAAGTCGCACCAATGCCACGCTTTGGCACATTTATAATACGTGCAAAACTAATTTCATCATCTGGATTACCGATTAAACGTAAGTACGCCAAAATATCTTTAATCTCTTTACGATCGTAGAACTTCGTACCCCCGACAATTTTATACGGAATGTTAGATTTAAGGAAAATCTCCTCGACCATACGAGACTGAGCATTCGTACGATATAGCACTGCAAAATCAGTATATTTTCGTTTCCCCATTTGAATATCGTCACGAATTTTTTTTGCAACAAAATACGCTTCGTCCTTTTCAGTTGCAGCACGATAATACGAGATTTTACTTCCAACTTGATTGTCTGTCCATAATTTCTTCGGCTTACGATTCGTATTTTTTTCAATAACAGCATTCGCTGCATTTAAAATATTTTGTGACGAACGATAGTTTTGTTCTAACAGAATTACTTGTGCATTCTCATAGTCTTTTTCGAATGACAAAATGTTAGAAATATCTGCACCACGCCAGCGATAAATAGACTGGTCAGAGTCACCCACAACACAAAGATTTTTAAAACGCGCTGCCAAATGTTTAACAAGAAGATATTGCGCTTTGTTCGTATCTTGATACTCATCAACATGAATATATTGGAACTTACGCTGATAAAACTCTAATACTTCTGGAACACGTTCAAATAGCTGAATCGTCGTCATAATTAAATCATCAAAGTCTAATGAATTATTTTTCAAAAGACGTTTTTGATACTCTGTGTATACATCGCTCGTTAATTTTTCATATGGATCAGCCATTGTAATTTTTTTTGCATATTTATCCGCAGATAACAGTTCATTTTTCGCATTACTAATACCCGCTAAAATAGAGCGCGGCTCAAATTTCTTCGGATCAACATTGCGCTCTTTCATAATTTTTTTGACTACAGTTAGCTGATCACCTGAATCTAAGATTGTAAAGTTACGATTAATACCAATACGATCGATATCGCGTCGTAAAATACGTACACACATAGAGTGGAACGTCGAAATCCAAATATCTTCTGCTTCTGGTCCCACAAGTGTATCAATACGCTCACGCATTTCACGAGCTGCTTTATTTGTGAAGGTAATAGCTAGTACATTCCATGGTGCTACACCTTTTTCACCAAGTAAATACGCAATACGATGTGTTAACACACGTGTCTTACCACTACCTGCACCTGCCATTAATAGAAGTGGTCCATTCGTTGTTTGTACTGCTTTTTGTTGCTGTGGATTTAAACCGTTTAATAACTTATCTGTCATACTCATATACGCCTGCACCTACTCTCCTTTTACTGCTTTAACTGTTTTTAACGCCGATTTTATATCATCATAAATAATATTTCCAACAACTACTGTATCAGCATATTGTGCCATTTCTTTCGCCTGTTCTGCATTAGAAATACCACCGCCATAATATAACTTAGCTTGTTTCAATTCTGCTTTTACATTTTTAACAAGTTCAACATCTCCATACGTACCGCTATATTCTAAATAAAATATCGGTAAACGTAATAGCTTGTCTGCTAAACGAGCATATGCAATAACGTCATCTTCTGTTAAATCACATTTCGCTTCTGTAAGCTGGGCTACTTTCGCTTCTGGATTTAAAACACAATACCCTTCCATAAAAATTTCGTCCCAGTCCATAATATCCCCAAATTCTTTCAATGCCTCATGATGAACACCTGTTACCCATTCTACTTTTCGGCTATTTAAAACACTTGGGATGTAATAAAAATCAAATCCTGGTGTAATTGCTTCTACATCAGAAACCTCTAATACACAAGGAACTGCATATCTACGAATGCTAACTAGCATGTGTAATACGTTATCAATTGTAACTCCATCACTTCCGCCTACAATAACCGCATCAGTTCCAGACTCACAAATCATTTCTAAATGTTCATCGCTTAACTCCTTATTTGGATCAAGCTTAAATACATGTTTCCATCCGGAAATATCGTACATGAAAACACCCTTCCTTTTCTCTAGTTATATATATTTCTGTTCAAAATAACAGTTTATTTTCATCATTATTGTTTTAACTTCATCTTAAATATTTGTTTAAAACGGAGAATTAAGTTTGGAATTACCTCTTCCATATTTTTTAAACTAGAGGATTTAATTTTGAAGTTCCTTTTATGCATTCTTTCATTATAACAAAAAAAGTTACTTACACACACGCACAATCCAACATCTTTTTCCACGTCAAATGTTGGATTACATATCCCAAAAATCAAACGGGATACTAATAAAAGAAATAGTATTATCTATTTCAACTTTCATAAAAAGGAGTGTTTTTCTAATGAAGCAAAATATCGGGACAATAAACGCTCTAATTCGAATTACACTTGGGCTCGTCCTCTTCGGATGTAGTGCAACTAAACTTGTACGCAAGCCGTGGTGCACTTGGTCTAACATTTTTCTATGGATTGGTGCAATGAAAGTTGCAGAAGGAATTGTTCGTTTCTGCCCTGTTGTTGAAATGTGGAAATTCGGAAAATACATGAATATGGGGGCATTTAAAATGCCTAGCATGAATTTTGGTGAAAAAGGACATGCTAAAGAAGAAGTGAATCAAACTTCCACTCATGACAAGCCAGAGTCAAAAGGAAGTTATGACGCTTCTGACAAAGAGATTGAGTCAGCGATTGAAGATATAATCCTGGCAAAACCGCTTTGAATCATTTGTCACGATGCAAGATGCTCTCAAAGGGACTTAGCTGCTGCAGTGGGCGGTTAAGTCTTCTTTATTTTACCATAAAACAGAACGTATATTCTCTTTTTGAACCTTAAAATGTATATAAAAGATATCAACCAATAAAATTCAGAAAATTAGATGCATACCTCTTGCTTAAAATGATATAAAAGTGATATCATTTTTATATCAGGAGGCGATCATATGAAAGAAAAACAAGTATTTTATGTAAATGGTTTTCTCGGTATTATTGGAATTTTGATTTTAGCTGCTATCGGTGTATTTTTCCTTGCACAAGAAATTTTCATAGGAGCGGCACTAACTATTATATTAGCCGCAGTTCTCGCTACAGGTATCGGTATTGTTCAACCGAATCAAGCAAAGGTTATTACGTTCTTCGGTAATTATTTAGGAACAATTCGTCAAAACGGTTTATTTTTAACGATTCCGTTCGCATTCCGTCAAACTGTATCTTTACGTGTTGAAAACTTTAACAGTAAAAAATTAAAAGTAAATGACGTTGATGGAAATCCAATTGAAATTGCAGCTGTTATCGTATATAAAGTTGTTGATTCTGCAAAAGCAATGTTTGGTGTTGAACATTATGATCGATTTGTAGAAATTCAAAGCGAAACGGCAATCCGCCATGTTGCAACAAAATATCCTTATGACAATTTCCAAGATGAAACCTGCGTTACGTTACGCGGAAATACTGAAGAAATCTCTGAAGAATTAAAACGTGAGTTAGAGGCGCGTCTTGAAATTGCTGGTGTAGAAGTATTAGAAACTCGTTTAACGCACTTAGCTTACGCAACAGAAATTGCCCATGCAATGCTACAACGCCAGCAAGCAAAAGCAGTATTAGCTGCTAGAAAAGAAATTGTTGAAGGTGCTGTGAAGATGGCGAAAGATTCCATCCATATGTTAGATGAAGAAGGCGTACTAGAACTCGATGACGAGCGTAAAGCAAATATGGTAAACAACTTATTAGTTGCCATCGTTTCAGATAAAGGTGCGCAGCCAGTTATTAATACAGGAAGCCTATACTAAGGGCTATAAGTAATTATGGCTAAAAAGAAAAGCTTTCCATTACGTATTGATCCTGAATTACACGCAGTCATCGAAAAATGGGCAAATGATGAATTTCGTAGCGTCAATGCACACATCGAGTATTTACTTCGAGAAATGGCAAAGCAAAAAGGGAAATTAAAAAAAGATAAAGATGCATAAAAAATCCCGCTGATTCCTCAGCGGGATTTTTACATATTAACTTTTCGTCATCTCATGCCCAATTGCACGATATCCTATATCACTTCGATAAAATAGACCATCACTCTCAATTTTACCGATTTCTTTATATACTTTATCTTTTGCTTCTTGTAAACTATTTGCCTTACAAGCAACAAATAATACACGGCCACCGTTCGTTACAAAGTCCCCATGTTTCATTGCTGTACCTGCATGGAAAACAATCACATCTTGCAGTGCATCTATTCCGCTAATAATATCACCTTTTTTATATGCTTCTGGATATCCTTTAGAAGCAAGTACAACACCGATTACCGCTTCTTCTGACCATTGTAACGTTAGTTCACTTTCATCTAATACAGCGTTACATACATCAACTAAATCGTTTTCTAATCGAGGTAATACAACTTCTGTTTCAGGATCACCGAAGCGTGCATTAAATTCAATTACCTTCGGACCATCATTTGTTAAAATAAGACCTGCGTATAAAATACCTGTAAACGAACGGTTTTCTTCAATCATCGCCTTAGCAGTTGGATGCAATACGGTTTGAATCGCTTCTTGAACTGCTGATTCTGGAATTTGTGGTACTGGAGAATATGCACCCATTCCACCCGTATTTGGACCTTTATCACCATCAAAAGCTCTTTTATGATCTTGGGCGATTATCATTGGATGTACAGTTGTTCCATTCACGAATGCCATTAATGAAAATTCTTGTCCATCTAAAAACTCTTCAATAACAACCTTCTTACTTGCCGCGCCAAATTTCACATCTTGCAGCATTTCTTTCACAGCTTGTAATGCCTCTTCAAGCGTCATCGCTACCGTTACACCTTTACCAGCAGCTAGGCCGTCAGCTTTAATAACGATTGGTGCACCAACTTTTTGAATGTACTGTACTGCTTCTTCATAATCTGTAAAAGTTTCGTACGCCGCAGTTGGAATATCATACTTTTTCATAAGCTCTTTTGTAAAAGCTTTACTACCTTCAATAACAGCAGCCGCTTTATTCGGACCAAATACGCGAAGTCCCTCTTCTTTAAAACGATCAACAATTCCATTCATAAGCGGAATTTCTGGTCCAACGAAAGTTAACTCAACATTATTCTCTTTTGCAAATAAAACTAATGCATCAAAATCATTTTCATCAATATCAACTGGTGTTGCAACATCTCTCATACCTTCATTACCTGGTGCTACATATACCTTTTCTACTTTTTCAGATTGTGCAAACTTCCAAGCTAAAGCATGCTCACGCCCACCGCGGCCAATTACTAAAACATTCATATTTCATCCCCCAATAATTAAATAAGTACAAACTAGAAGCTATGCTCCTAGTTTGCTTTTTCATATCAATAAAAGGTTATCTCGACCAGACTTTTTAAACATCCTCTATTAGTGTTTGAAATGACGTACGCCAGTGAACACCATAGCAATCCCATAAGTATCTGCCACTTTAATAGAATCTTCATCACGGATTGATCCGCCCGGTTGAATGATTGCTGTAATTCCTGCTTTTGCTGCTTCTTCTAATGTATCTGGCATTGGGAAGAAAGCATCAGATGCAAGCGCGCTACCTTGTGCTTTTTCACCAGCTTGTGTAATTGCGATTTTTGCAGAACCTACACGGTTCATCTGTCCCGCACCGACACCAATTGTCATGTCATCTTTCGCTAAAACAATTGCGTTTGATTTCACATGTTTTACAACTTTCCAAGCTAGTTTTAAATCTTTCCATTCTTGCTCTGAAGGTTCACGTTTCGTTGGAATTGAAATTGTACTTTCATCTAATGATAACGTATCTTCCTCTTGAACGAGAAGTCCACCTTGTACAGAAGTTAGTTTTTTGCTTGCACTTGTCGCTTTTTCAATATTTATAGTTAATAAACGTAAGTTCTTCTTACTTTGCAACACTTCTAAAGCTTCTTGCGAGAACGAAGGTGCGATAACAATTTCTAAGAAAATTTCATGTAACTTTTCTGCTGTAGCTTTATCAATTTCACGATTTGCTGCAATAATACCGCCGAAGATTGATACTGGATCTGCTTCATAAGCACGAGTATATGCTTCGTGAATATTAGTTCCTACTCCAACACCACATGGATTCATATGCTTTACTGCTACTACTGCTGGTTCTGTAAATTCTTTTACGATGCTAAGCGCTGCGTCTGCATCATTAATATTGTTATACGATAATTCCTTACCGTGTAATTGTTCTGCGTATGCAACAGAAGACGTTGCTGCGAATGGCGCTTTATAGAAAGTTGCTTTTTGATGTGGGTTCTCGCCATAGCGTAAGTCTTGCTTTTTCTCAAATGTCACAGTTAATGTTTCTGGACTTTCTTCACCCATTTGCTCTGTTAAGTAGTTAGAAATTAACGCATCATACGCTGCTGTATGACGGAATACTTTCGCTGCTAGTTTACGTTTTGTTTCCTCTGCTACTTCACCGTTCTCTTTCAGTTCTGCTAACACAATATCATAATCTACTGGATCTACAATTACCGATACGAATTTATGATTTTTCGCAGCAGAGCGAATCATTGTCGGGCCACCGATATCAATATTTTCAATTGCATCAGCAAATGTTACATCAGGCTTAGCGATTGTTTCTTTAAATGGGTATAAGTTAACAACAACAAAGTCAATTGGCTCTATACCTAACTCATTCATTTGTGTTACATGTGTTTCATTATCACGAACTGCTAATAGACCACCATGAATATTTGGATGTAATGTTTTCACACGGCCATCCATAATTTCAGGGAAACCAGTTACTTCAGAAATGCCGATTACTTGTAAGCCATTTTCTTCTAGTAACTTTTTCGTACCACCTGTTGAAATAACTTCAATCCCTTGTTCTAGTAACCCTTTAACAAATTCTACTACTCCTGTTTTATCTGAAACACTTACTAATGCACGCTTTTTCATTTATCCTTCACCCCTGGTTGTATGTTAGTTAACAGTTGATTCTTTCACAGACTGAACAATTTGATTCACTGTATTTACGTATAATTTATGTTCAACTTGTTGAATTTTCTTTTGTAAGCTTTCTCTCGTATCCCCTTCAGAAACAACCACTGCTTCTTGTGCAATAATTGGCCCTGTATCCATACCTGCATCTACATAATGAATTGTTACTCCAGTTACTTTCACACCTGCTTCTAACGCTTGACCGACAGCATCTTTACCCGGAAAGCTCGGTAGTAATGATGGATGAATATTAATAATCTTCCCGCCGTATGCTTCTAGTAACGTCGGCCCGATTAAACGCATATATCCAGCTAAAATAACATAATCAATTTCATATTCTTCTAGCTTCTTTAATATCTCTTTTTCAAACGCTTCTTTTGACTCATATGCTTTCGCTGAAAAAGCAAAACACGGAATATGATGATAATTTGCCCGTCCAACAGCTCGTGCTTCTGGTTTATCACATACTAATAAACTAATTTCTGCATCCAATCTTTTTTCTTCTACCGCATTAACGAGAGATTGAAAGTTAGATCCACTTCCAGAAGCAAAAACTGCTAATCTACTCATAGTGCTGTGCCCCCATTAAAAGTAACGCCAGCTCCTTGTATAGTACGTCCAATAATACGAGCCATTTCTCCTTGCTCTTCAAGAAGACGAACAACATCTTTTGCATCTTCTTCCTTCACTGCTACTACCATACCAATACCCATGTTAAAAATATTGAACATTTCTTTCTCTTCCAGTTTTCCAACTTCTTGAAGCAAACTAAAGATCGGCTGAATTTCCCAAGATCCTAGTTCAATCTCAGCACCGATTCCTTCTGGCAACATGCGTGGAATATTTTCAATAAATCCACCACCTGTAATATGCGCCATACCGTATACTTCATGTTTCTTCAATAGTTCTAAAATAGGTTTGACATAAATTTTCGTTGGTTTTAATAATTCTTCACCAAGAGGTAGTTCTAAGCGGCCATAAATACGCTCTAAAGATAGTTCCCCATCTTCTAATAACACTTTTCGTACTAAAGAGTAACCATTGCTATGAATACCGCTAGATGCTAAGCCAATTAGCACGTGACCAGCTTCAATCTTTTCACCTGTTACAATTTTCTTTTTATCAACAATCCCAACTGTAAAACCAGCTAAATCATATTCTTCCGTAGAATACATTCCTGGCATTTCAGCTGTTTCTCCACCGATTAATGCACAACCAGCTTGGCGGCAGCCCTCTGATATACCTTTGACGATGTTTTCAATTTTACTAGGTTCAGCTTTACCACAAGCAATATAATCAAGGAAGAAAAGCGGCTCTGCTCCTTGGACAACAATATCATTTACACACATTGCTACTGCATCAATACCAATTGTGTCATGTTTATCTGCCATAAAAGCGAGCATCAATTTCGTTCCCACGCCATCTGTTCCAGATACTAATACAGGTTCTTCTAATGCAAATTTTGATAGATCAAACATACCTCCAAAACCGCCTAAACCGCCTAGTACTTCTTTTCTCATAGTTGTTTGTACGTGTTTTTTCATGCGAGATACCGCTTCATATCCAGCTTCAATATCTACTCCTGCTTGCTTATATGCATTCGCCATCGTTATTTACACCTCGTCTTTTAATTTCTCCCCATCCAGGGCGGGCTATTTTAAGAAAGGATCTAGCTCCTACATCAAAAGAAGTAGAAGCTTTTCTCACTTTTCTTATTTCATGCTTTCTAAAAGCTCTTGCTCATAATCATAAAGAGCTGTTGGATAGTCCCCATTAAAGTAAGCCATGCATAGGCCGCCATATTTCCCTTCATATGGACGTCCAATTGCATCTACTAATCCATCTTCACTTAAAAATGTTAAAGAATCTGCTCCGATCATTTCACGGATTTCTTCTACTGTATGATTTGCTGCAATTAATTCTTTTCTCGTTTGAATATCAATGCCATAGAAACATGGATATTTCAGAGGTGGTGAAGCAATTCTTACGTGAACTTCTGTCGCTCCAGCCTCACGAAGCATACGAACAATTCGTTTACTTGTCGTTCCTCTTACGATAGAGTCATCAATCATAACAACTCGTTTCCCTTCAACTACACCTCTTACTGCGGAAAGCTTCATCTTAACCCCTTGCTCGCGCAGTTCTTGAGAAGGTTGAATAAACGTACGTCCAACGTAACGATTTTTAATTAATCCTAACTCATATGGAATACCTGTCGCCTCCGCATAGCCAATCGCAGCTGAAATACTAGAGTCTGGTACACCAGTAACAACATCTGCTTCAATAGGAGCTTCTGCCGCTAAACGTTTCCCCATATTCTTACGTGCTGCATGGACGTTAACACCAGCAATATTTGAATCTGGGCGTGCAAAGTAAATGTATTCCATACTGCAAATTGCATGTTCTACATCATTTGTGAAACGATCCACGTGAATTCCTTCATCATTAATGACAAGTAATTCACCTGGTTCTACATCGCGAATGTATGTTGCACCTACTACATCAAAAGCACATGTTTCTGACGCTACAACGTAAGCATCCCCCATCTTTCCAATTGAAAGCGGACGGAACCCATTCGGATCTAATGCAACGATCATTTCATTTCCAGTTAGTAAAAGATACGCAAACGCACCTTTCACTTTATTTAAAGCCTCTTTTACACTTTCAATTAAAGAATCTTTCGTGCTACGTTTAATAAGATGTAAAAGTACTTCTGTATCTGAACTAGTTTGAAAAATACTGCCCTCTGCTTCTAATTCACGACGAAGCATTTTTGCATTAATTAAATTTCCGTTATGAGCTAACGCCATACTATGATCGGAAAAACGGAACAACAATGGTTGAACGTTAGCAACTTCACTTCCACCAGCTGTTGCATATCGTACATGTCCGATTGCTGATTTTCCATTTAATCCTTCTAGCTCACCTCTTGAAAACACTTCTGATATTAAACCTAACCCCTTGTGACCGACGATTTTTTCCCCATTATTTACGACAATGCCTGCGCCTTCTTGCCCACGGTGCTGTAAACTGTGCAATCCGTAGTATGAAACTTGTGCTGCATTTTCATGCCCCCAAATTCCGAAAACGCCACATTCTTCGTTTAACCCCTTTATTTCAGCAAGCATGGGATTGCCCCTTTCCAAGCCTTTCTCATTTCATCTACATTTGCTGTAAGTAATACTTCATTTTCTTCATTATGAATTGTTACTTCATTTGTACTTGTTACTTCTCCAACTTGGATTGCTTCTACCACTTTCTCAAACGCCTCTTTATTTTCACGTTTTACAGTTATCACGAAGCGAGACTGTGATTCAGCGAATAATGCTGCTGTTGCTTCTCCATCTAATTTCACAGTAGCACCTAAGCCTTTAGCACCAATTGCACTTTCTGAAATCGCAACTGCTAAACCACCTTCAGCAACATCATGTGCAGATTGAACAAGACCAGCTTGAATTGCTTCTAATACTTGCTTTTGGCGTTTTAATTCTACATCTAAATCGATACTTGGTGATTGACCGAAAATTTTGCCGTGAATCATTTTCTGTAATTCACTTCCGCCAAACTCAGCTTTCGTCTCACCAATTACATACACTAAATCACCAGCTTGCTTAAACTCTTGTGTTGTTACATGTTTTAAGTCATGCACAAGTCCGACCATCCCAACAGTTGGTGTTGGATATACAGCTTCACCACTACGCTCGTTATACATCGATACGTTTCCGCCGATAACTGGTGTTTGTAATGTGCGACAAGCTTCACTCATACCATCTACTGATTTCTCAATCTGCCAGAAGATTTCTGGTTTTTCTGGATTACCGAAGTTTAAGCAATCTGTAATTGCAAGTGGCTCTCCGCCAGAACATACGATATTACGCGCTGCCTCTGCTACTGCAATTTTACCGCCCATCTCTGGGTCTAGATAAATGTAGCGAGAGTTACAATCTGTCGTCATTGCTAATCCTTTTTCTGTACCGCGTACACGTACAACTGCAGCATCTGAACCTGGCGTAACAACTGTGCTTGTGCGAACCTGGTAATCGTATTGATCGTATACCCACTCTTTACTTGCAATTGTTGGTTGCTTTAATAAAGTAAATAACGCGTCTTTATAATTTTCTACTTTTGGCGTTTCCATTTTCATTGCTTGGAATTCAGCAAAGTATGCTGCTTCTTTTGATGGCTTATGATAAATTGGTGCTTCTTCTGCTAAAGCATCTGCTGGAACTTCAGCTACCTTTTCACCTTTATGGAATAAACGAAGCATTTTATCTTCCGTTACTTTCCCCATCGTAACCGCTGCAAGACCATACTTCTCAAATAAATCTACTATTTCTTGTTCTCTACCTTTTTTCACGACAATTAACATACGCTCTTGTGATTCAGATAGCATCATTTCATATGGTGTCATTCCTGTTTCACGCTGTGGTACATCATCTAAGTACATTTCAATACCCATTCCTGCTTTACTTGCCATTTCTGCAGATGATGATGTTAAACCAGCCGCACCCATATCTTGAATTCCAACAAGTGCATCGGATTGAATTAATTCTAAACACGCTTCAATAAGAAGTTTTTCCATAAATGGATCCCCTACTTGAACCGCTGGACGTTTCGCTTCTGAGCTTTCAGATAGTTCTTCCGACGCGAATGTTGCACCGTGAATACCGTCACGACCAGTTGATGCTCCTACGTACATTACTGTGTTACCAGCACCGTGCGCTTGCCCCTTTTTAATGTCTTCGTGGTTAATCAAACCTACGCACATTGCATTTACAAGTGGATTTCCTTCATAACATGGATCAAATTGTACTTCGCCGCCAACAGTCGGAATACCGATGCAGTTACCGTATCCTGCAATTCCTGCTACTACTTCTTCGAATAAATATTTCACACGTGGTGACTGTAATTCACCGAAACGAAGTGAGTTTAATAGAGCTACCGGGCGTGCTCCCATAGAGAATACGTCACGAATAATACCACCAACACCTGTTGCAGCTCCTTGATATGGTTCAATAGCTGAAGGATGGTTATGACTTTCCATTTTAAATACAACTGCTTGATTATCACCGATATCTACAATTCCAGCACCTTCTCCAGGTCCTTGCAGAACGCGCTCACCTGTAGTTGGAAACTTACGAAGAACTGGTTTCGAATTTTTATAACTACAATGTTCAGACCACATTACAGAGAATAACCCTGTTTCTGTATAATTTGGCAGACGACCTAAAATCTTTTCAACCATGGCAAACTCTTCGTCTGTTAGCCCCATTTCCACATATATACGCTCTTCTTTAATTTGTGTTGGATTTGGTTCAAGCATTAACGACATATGTTTCCCTCCACTGTTTTAAGATAGATTGAAAGACTTTTAACCCTTCAGCACCGCCAAGTAATTCATCTACCGCACGCTCTGGGTGTGGCATCATACCAAGTACATTTCCTTTTTCATTTACAATACCAGCAATATCTGAAACGCTACCGTTAGGGTTTTCTACGTAACGGAATGCGATTTGATTGTTCTCTTCTAATTGTTTAAGCGTCGCTTCATCACAATAGTAATTTCCCTCACCATGCGCGATTGGAATATTAATTACTTCATCTTTTCCATATTGCGATGTAAACATCGTTTCATTATTTTCAACACGCAACTGAACAGTGCGACACATAAATTTTAAGTTTTCGTTTCTCATTAACGCTCCTGGTAGTAATCCTGATTCAACAAGAATCTGGAATCCATTACATACACCTAAAATCGGCTTTCCTTGCTCAGCAGCTTTTTGCACTGCTTTCATTGCATTAGCAAAGCGAGAGATAGCACCGCAGCGTAAGTAGTCACCATAAGAAAATCCACCTGGTAGTAGAATTGCATCATATTCATCTAAATTCTCTGTATCGTGCCAAACGTAATCTACTTCTTCGCCAAGCTCATCTTTAATTGCATGGAACATATCGACATCACAGTTCGAACCCGGAAATACTATTACGGCAAATTTCACTGTGCGACAACCTCCTCAACTTCATAACGGAAGTCTTCCATTACAACGTTCGCTAATAGTTTTTCACACATTTCCTTTACCTTGCTATCTAAATCAGATACAGATTTATCAATTGTTAGTTCCATGTACTTTCCGATTCGAACATCTTGTACTTCTGTGAATGAAAGACTATGAAGTGCTCCTTTTACTGCTGTTCCTTGTGGATCTAATACGCTTTCTCTTAATGTTACATATACCTTAACTTTATACATGTGAAATTCCCCCTAAACGTTTTAAAATCTCTTCATAAGCATCTGTTAAATTTCCAAGATCGCGACGGAATACGTCTTTATCAAACTTTTCATTGCTCGTTTCATCCCATAAACGGCAAGTATCTGGTGAAATTTCATCCGCTAAAATGATTTCTCCTTCTTCCGTTACACCAAACTCTAATTTGAAATCTACTAATCTTACACGACAGCTTGCGAAATGATCAATCAACACTTGATTGATTTGTAGAGCCATATCTCGTAATACGCTTACTTGCTCTGGTGATGCAACGTTTAATACACGAATATGATCTTCCGTTACAAGCGGATCTCCTAAATCATCATCTTTGAAGTAAAATTCTACGATTGGTTCTGCAAGTACAGTTCCCTCTTCCATTCCTAATCGTTTTGAAAGACTTCCTGCAATTACATTTCTTGTGACAACTTCTAAAGGAATAATACTCACTTTTTTAACAAGTTGTTCTGTTTCAGATAACTTCTCAACAAAATGTGTTTTAATTCCCACTTCTTGTAACTTTCTGAACAATAAAGTTGTAATTTCATTGTTCAAACGACCTTTCCCTGTAATCGTCTCTTTTTTCTCCCCATTGAAAGCAGTCGCACTATCTTTGTACTCTACCCAAACCATATCTGCTGATTCTGTACGATAAATTCTTTTTGCCTTACCTTCATACAGCAATTCTAGCTTTTGCATTTCGCAAGCCCCCTGTAGTTTGAAAAATGTGAATAATGTTTTTATAAAGAATGGCACAGAATGACTCTATTCTGTGCCATATGAAATTTTACGCTTCGTTTAATCCAAGGCGTTCAAAGATTGTATCAACGTGTTGCATATGATGCTCATAGTTGAAGCATTCATTAATTTCTTCTTGTGTTAACTTGCTTGTAATACGCTCATCAGCTTCTACAAGCTCTTTAAATTGTACTTGTGTTTCCCAAGCTTCCATCGCTTTAGGCTGTACGATATCATAAGCTTCTTCACGTACCATACCTTTGTCGATTAGTGTAAGCATTACGCGCTGAGAATAAATTAAGCCGTATGTTCTTGTCATATTGCGTTTCATATTCTCTGGGTATACAGTTAAGTTTTTAACGATATTACCAAAGCGATTTAACATGTAATTTAACGCGATTGTAGCATCTGGTAAAATTACGCGTTCTGCCGAAGAGTGAGAAATGTCACGCTCATGCCATAATGGAACATTTTCGTAAGCCGTCATCATATAACCGCGGATAACACGAGCTAAACCAGTCATATTTTCAGAACCAATTGGATTACGTTTATGTGGCATTGCAGAAGAACCTTTTTGACCTTTTGCGAAAGCTTCTTCAACTTCACGTGTTTCACTCTTTTGTAAACCACGAATCTCAACTGCCATCTTTTCGATAGATGTTGCAATTAGTGCAAGTGTTGACATGTAGTGTGCGTGACGATCACGTTGCAATGTTTGTGTTGAAATTGGTGCTGCTTCTAATCCTAAGTTTTCACAAACATATTTTTCTACGAATGGATCGATATTTGCATATGTACCAACCGCACCAGATAGTTTACCAACACGAACTGTATCAGCAGCTTGTTTGAAACGCTCTACGTTACGTTTCATTTCTTCATACCAAAGACCAAGTTTTAAACCAAATGTTGTTGGTTCTGCATGAACACCATGTGTTCTTCCCATCATGATTGTGTATTTATGCTCTTTCGCTTTGTTAGCTAAAATGCTTACAAAGTTCTCTAAGTCTTTTAATATAATTTCATTCGCTTGTTTTAAGATGTAAGATAATGCTGTATCCACTACGTCTGTAGATGTTAAACCGTAATGAACCCATTTACGTTCCTCACCTAATGCTGGCGTTTCTGATACAGCACGAGTGAATGCAACTACGTCATGACGTGTTTCTTTTTCAATTTCATAAATACGATCAATATCAAATGATGCATGCTCACGAATTTTCTTAACATCTTCTTTTGGAATATCGCCAAGCTCAGCCCATGCTTCACAAGCTAAAATCTCAACTTCTAACCATGCTTTAAATTTGTTCTCTTCCGTCCAAATTGCACCCATTTCTGGGCGTGTATAACGACTAATCATCTTTTTCCCTCCAACAGTTGTTCTTGATGGTCCCAAATATGCAAACTCTTCGCTTTTTCTAGAGCGACTTCAATATTATCATTTAAAATATTAACATGCCCCATTTTTCGCTGTGCTTTTGCTTCTTCTTTTCCATACAAGTGTAAATAGCACCCGGTTAATCTATTCACTTGTCTTAGGACCCCTTCTATATGTTCGCCTAAAATGTTTACCATGACAACTGGTTTTAACAAATTTGTTTCTCCTAGAGGTAAATTACAGATTGCTCGAATATGTTGACCAAATTGACTCGTCTCACATGCATCCTGTGTATAGTGTCCTGAATTGTGAGGTCTTGGCGCTAATTCATTAATATAAATCTCACCATTATCTGTAGCAAACATCTCTACAGCTAGTGTTCCCACAAGTTCTAATTCATCCGCAAGTACCTTTGCATAAGCAATTGCTTTTTGAGAAAGCTCTTCTGTAATGCGAGCTGGAACGATAGATTCATGTAAAATGTTATTTACATGAATATTTTCTGCTACTGGAAACACTTTTGTTTCACCACTTACACTACGAATCACAATAACTGATACTTCTTTTTCAAAAGGCACCCATTTCTCTAAAATACATTCTGCTTTATCCACAAGATTTCTTGCTGCCTCAACATCAGCTTCACTTCTTAAAACAACTTGTCCTTTCCCATCATATCCACCTGTCGTCGTTTTTAAGACGGAAGGGAATGATAACTCAGCAATTGCTTCTGTAAGCTGATCTTGATTTTGAACTAATCTATACGTCGCTACTGGTAACCCAGCCTTCTCAATCGCATTCTTTTCTGTAAAACGATTTTGCGTTGTATTTAACAACTGACTACCTTGTGGTAAGTACGCATGTTTTTCAAGCCATTGTAAACATCTATAATCAATATTCTCAAATTCATATGTGACAACATCACTTATCTCTGCTAAATGCTGAATTGCTTTTAAATCATCATATGGTGCAACAATTTCAATATCAGCAACTTGTGCACATGGTGAATGCTTTGTAGGATCTAAAACAGCAATTTTATATCCCATTTCCTTAGCTGCCAATGCCATCATTCTTCCTAGCTGGCCGCCTCCAATAATACCGATTGTTTTTCCAGGTAAAATGATCCTCGTCATACTAGCTCACTACCTTCACGCACATCTTTTTCAATCGCTTCTCGTCTCAATTCTAATGCATCATGTATATCATCATGGAATGATCCAAGTATTTGTGCGGCAAGTAATCCAGCATTCGTTGAACCGGCTTTACCAATTGCAACAGTTGCAACTGGAACACCTCCTGGCATTTGGGCGATGGATAATAATGAATCTAAGCCGTTTAATGCTTTTGATTGAACTGGAACTCCAATTACAGGAAGATTTGTCTTCGCTGCAACCATTCCTGGTAAATGTGCTGCTCCACCAGCTCCAGCAATAATAACTTTCAATCCACGTTCACGAGCCGTCTCTGCATATTCAAACATATAATCCGGAGTCCGATGAGCGGATACAACTTTTTTCTCATACGGTATATTTAATTCATCTAAAATGTCACAAGCATATTTCATTGTTTCCCAGTCTGACGTGCTTCCCATTATGACTCCAACTAGTGATTTCATATTAGAATCCCCCCGATTCAAATAAAAAAAGCCTGAAATAGAACAGTTTCTCTTTTACTATGAGAGAAAGCGCTCTACTCAGGCATACGTATCCCTTGTGAATAGAAAAATACCGAGTGACTTTCCCTCATAGTCTAACGAATAACGGTCGTTAGGTAGAGACTTGCAGGCCATATCCCCGCGATTATATGAGGTCTTATATTATTGTTTCTATGGTTATATTAACAATATTTCATAAACAATGTCAATAAATAATCGAATGTTTTTTTATTAGTAGTCAATAACGTTCGTGTTTTAGTTATATTCAAAAGAAGAATTGCAACTATATGCAAGAAGAAAAGGGAATTAGAATATATATTTCTAGAGATCTATTTTACGTATAATCGTTTAAATGGCACTTCAGTATGTTTTAAATCAATATATATACACTCTTGTATTATTATAACGATTTAATTTCTAAGGAGGATAACTGTTAAAGAAAGAACTATGCTATTATCCTATTTATTTTTCTCTATTGCAGTAATTTCTGTAATTATTAAATACTTATTTATAGCATCTCATTATTTAAAATATATACTTATGATAGAAATAATGTGTCCTATTTTAAGTATTACTTTAGTGGCATTAGGAAAATCAGGAACACCAAAAGTTATTGCTATTATTTTAAACAGTCTCTATTTCATTCTTTTTTCATCTTTAGCTTTATTAAATTTATGGATTATAGCATTCGGTAAATAAAAATAAACACAAAAAAACCTAAGTCAAAATGACTTAGGTTCTTGCTTGGCGACGTCCTACTCTCACAGGGACAAGGTCCCAACTACCATCGGCGCTAGAGAGCTTAACTTCCGTGTTCGGTATGGGAACGGGTGTGACCTCTCTGCCATCAT
>NZ_JBPWAP010000063.1:0-27825 GCF_051776705.1 Bacillus cereus group sp. BceL291
ATCAGAGGAAGCCCTTCAAGGCGTTACCCTATCATTTGACTTCTCGAAATAATAGTTCTGCTGAATATTGAATCAGCGCCTAACCTTTTCAGTTAGGAACGTGTCGCACAATCATATGATTCCAGCGCACTTTATAGATTTAGAACACTTCCCGCTTACTCCAAATGGGAAAATTGACCGAAAGGCCTTGCCAGCACCTGATGAGCAAGCTATTGAAGATTTAAATGTGCTACCTCGGACGCCATCGGAAGAGCTTATTGCCTCGGTTTGGAGTCAAGTGTTAGGAACAGAAAATATTGGCATTCAGGATTCCTTCTTTGAACGTGGTGGGCACTCACTACTTGCTACTCAAATTGTCTCTAGATTGCAGGAAATGTTCCAAATTAAAATTCCATTACGTGAACTTTTCAAGCACGATACAGTGGAAGCATTGGCGAAACGAGTGGATCAGTTACGAAAAGAAGATAAAAAACGAGAGGTTGCTCCTCTTGTACCTATGAAACGAGAAGAAGTTATCCCACTTTCCTATGCGCAGAAACGTCTATGGTTTATTGATCAATTAATGCCAAATAGTGCTATGTACAATATTCATGCAGCGTGTCGCTTAACAGGTAAATGGTCAATTGAAGCATTGGAGGTCGGATGGAATCAATTGTTGGAGCGTCATGAATCATTAAGGACGACAATTCTAGAACAAGAGGGTGAACCTTTTCAACAAGTTCAATCTCATGTGTTCAGGCATATTCCTCAAACGAATCTAACAGATCTTTCTTTGGAAGATAGGGAAAGAGAAATGAAACGCCTTATTCAAAACGAGGCGGAGGAACCATTTCATTTTGGACAAGGTCCTCTGATTCGAACACGAATATTGAAAGTGGACAGGGAAGAATGGGTTCTCATTTGTACGATGCATCATATTATTTCAGATGGATGGTCAATGGGAATCTTACTTGAAGAATGGATGGCTTTTTATGAAGGAGCACTAACCGGAAAACCAGTGGAATTGAAGGAGTTATCTATCCAATATGCAGATTTTGTCATGTGGCAGAAGGAATGGCAAAAAGAGGAGAGTTTGAATCAGCATCTTCAATATTGGAAGGAAGAATTATCTGGGGAACTACCGGTTTTACAATTACCGATGGATCGTCCTCGACCTGCAGTTCAAACCCATCGTGGTGCAAGTCAGTCCTTAATAGTGGCGAATTCCTTACAGGAAAAGCTCAAAGATTTAAGTTTGCAAGAAGGATGCACTTTATTTATGACATTGATGGCAGCGTATCAAAGCTTCCTTTCTCGTTATACAGGACAGGACGACATTATAGTTGGAAGCCCCATCGCTAATCGAAATGTGAAAGAGATTGAGGGATTAATAGGATTCTTTGCAAATACGTTAGTTTATCGAGCTGATTTCAGTGGAAATCCGACGTTCCAAGAACTATTGTCGCAGATAAGAAAAAAAGCACTAAAAGCATACGAGTATCAGGACATCCCATTTGAGAAAGTGGTAGAATCCGTAAAACCTGAACGGAATACAAGTCATTCACCAATATTCCAAACTATGTTTACTTTACAGAATACGAAACAAGAGTTTCTTCAGCTATCCGAAAGACAAATGGAACTCATGGAAAGCTATGTTTCTGTTGCCAAATTTGATTTGAGTTTATTTGCTTCTGAGACGGAAGAAGGATTATCACTAACCTTTGAATATAATACTGATTTGTTTAATGATACAACCATTAAACGTATGGTAAATCATTTTGAACATTGGTTAAATCAAATTGCCTCTTATCCAAAATGTTTATTATCAGAATTGAATATGTTATCGAAAGTGGAATATAAGCAACTACTAGAGGAATGGAATGAATCAGCCGTTATAGATATAGAAGATAGTACGATTCATACAATGTTTGAAGAACAAGTGGAAAAAACACCAGAAGCAATTGCAGTAGTGTGCGAAGATGAAGAACTAACATATCGAGAGTTGGACGAACGCTCGAATCAGTTGGCACATTATTTACAAAAAAATGGTGTAACATGCGAAACATTGGTTGGGATTTGCGTTACACGTTCATCCGAGATGATTGTCGGTCTCTTAGGAATTATGAAGGCGGGAGGAGCATATGTCCCAATTGATCCAGCGTATCCGGAAAGTCGACTGCAGTACATTTTAGAAGATGCTCAAATAAAGGTACTGGTGACACAGGAAAAGTTACAACAAAAAATGGTTATACCTACATTCGTTAACGTCATTTGTATTGATCGTAATCGAGCAGAAATAGAACAAGAAGTTACTACGGTATGCACGAGTGAAGTGACGGGTGATAACTTAGCCTATATTATCTATACTTCAGGTTCCACGGGAAATCCAAAGGGAGTAATGATTGAGCACAGGAATACAGTAACAATGATTCATTGGGCGCATCATACGTATTCTCGAAAGGAATTAGCGGGAGTATTAGCTTCAACTTCACTATCTTTTGATTTATCTGTTTTTGAAGTATTTGTTCCCTTAACGATGGGTGGTAAGGTGATTGTCGCTGAAAATGCTCTACATCTAGACAAGTTGTCTACCAAAGGTGTGACTTTGGTTAATACTGTGCCATCGGCAGCAAAGGAACTGGTTCGAGCAAAAACAATTCCTTCTTCAGTAAAGGTAATGAATTTGGCTGGAGAACCGTTACCATATCCGCTTGTTCAAGATTTATACGAGAGAAGTACGATTGAGAAGGTGTTCAACTTATATGGACCGTCTGAAGATACTACGTATTCCACGTATATGGAATTAGAAAAGGGTGTCATGCATAGGGTACCACCAATTGGTAAACCAATCTTCAATACAGAAGTATATGTATTGAGTGCTGAACAAAAAATGGTTCCAATTGGTGTAGTTGGTGAGTTGTACATTGGTGGATCAGGGTTAGCACGTGGATATTTAAAACGCCCTGACTTAACGAAAAATCGATTTATACCGCATCCGTTTAAAGAAGACGAGCGAGTATACCGGACTGGAGATCTAGTAAGGTATTTGCCGGATGGAAATTTGGAGTATGTTGGACGAATTGATCATCAGGTGAAAATTCGTGGGTTCCGGATTGAACTAGGAGAAATCGAAGCGGTATTACAAAAGCATAGATTAGTTAACGAAGCTATTGTGATGGTGCGGGAAGATTATCCTGGCGATCCACGTTTGATTGCCTATGTTGTAGGAGACGGGGATGCTCAAAAGTGGCGTGATTATCTCAAGGACCAACTACCAAATTATATGATTCCATCCTATTTTGTTGGATTAAATGCATTTCCACTCACTCCTAATGGAAAAATTGATAGGAAGGATTTACCAGCACCAGAGAAGCAGGAGATAGCGAGTTGTTATATTGCTCCTCGTACGTCTACGGAAAAAACAATTGTTTCGATATGGCATGAAGTTTTAGGCATAGAAAACATCGGAATTCAAGATTCGTTTTTTGAAATTGGTGGACATTCATTACTTGCTACGCAAGCTGTTTCCAATCTTAAAGAGGCTTTTGGAATCGAGATACCATTGCATGATTTATTTATGTTTCATACGGTGCAGCAATTGGCAGAACAGATTGATCAATTGCTCGATAACAAAAATCAAGAAATGCAGAATGATAGTAAGGAGAATATAAGCCTTCAAGATTATATTCAAAAAGAAGCAGAAGTGAGTAATGATGAAGAATTACTGGAACTGCTTAAGCAATTAGAAGAGTTATCAGAGGAAGAAGCACAAGGGATATTTGAGAGTAATTTGATTGAGGAAGGGGTAAAAAAATGAGAAGTGATTTACTTGCAAAGCTGAGTTCACTTTCTCCTGAGAAGAGAGCATGGCTTCAGAAGCAAATGCAAAAAAAGGAGAATAAAGAAGCACTCCCGTTGTCTTATGCACAACAACGTTTGTGGTTTATGGACAGATTTAACCCAAACAGTTCTTTATATAATATTCCAACCGTATGGCATCTAAAAGGAAATTGGATACCTGAAGTATTAGAGAAGGGATTCAATCGACTCATTGAACGTCATGAATCATTACGAACTGTTTTTAAAGAAATAGGAGAACAACCTGTGCAACAAATTGTCGAATTCCTTCCTAGAGCATTACCTGTAAGGGATTACTCTCAACTTCCTCTAGAAGTAAAAGAAAAAGAGGTAGATAGTTTAATTGCGAGAGAAGCGCAAGAACCATTTGATTTAATGAATGGTCCTTTAATTCGTAATCAGCTTGTTCAATTAGAGAAGGATGAATGGTTATTACTGTGTACGATGCATCATATTATTTCTGATGCTTGGTCCATTGGTATATTCATGAATGAATTCCTTGCTTTCTATGAAGAAGAAACGGGCGGAAATCCTGCTAAATTAAGTTCATTATCTATTCAATATGCAGACTTTGCGAAGTGGCAAAAGGGGTGGTTGCAAGGTGATGTGCTAAATCGTCAGCTTACGTATTGGCAGGAAGAATTGTCTGGTGAGCTTCCTATCTTACAACTGCCAGTGGATCGACCTCGGCCGGTTAAGCAGACTTACTCTGGGGCTGCGCATCATGTGATTTTTCCTTATAAATTGCTCAGTCAATTGAAGGATATAAGTCGACAAGAAGGATCTACTTTATTTATGACTTTAATGGCCGCATACCAGAGCTTTCTTGCTCGTTATACGGGACAAAAAGATATTCTAGTTGGTAGCCCGATTGCAAATCGGAACCATAAGGGAGTAGAAGGATTAATTGGTTTCTTTGTTAATACGTTGGTTTATCGATCAGATTTGAGTGGCACCCCTACTTTTCGGGAGATTTTGAACCAAACAAAGAAAAAGGCGTTAAAAGCTTACGAATATCAAGATATACCATTTGAAAAAGTGGTAGAAGCTGTGCAACCTGAACGAAGCATGAGTCATTCCCCTATATTTCAGACCATGTTTACGCTACAGAATATAAAACAAGAACGACTAGATTTGCCTGATAGAAGTATTGAAATGGTAGAAAGTAATATGTCTATTGCTAAATTTGATTTGAGCTTAACTGCCTATGAAGTGGAAGAAGGTCTATTCGTCTCATTTGAATACAACACGGATTTATTTGATAGTAGTACCATTGCACGTATGGCAGGACATTTTGAGAACTGGCTAAATGAAATCACGTATCATCCAGATGAATCATATACAAAGCTGTCAATGTTATCGGATACTGAGCAAAAACAACTCCTAGAAGAATGGAATGATACGGACGTAGTTTATGGTCATGATTGTACGATTCATGAGCTATTTGAGCAGCAAGTTGCACGGACACCTGACGCAGTGGCGGTAGTTTATGAGGGTGGAAAGCTAACGTATCAAGAACTAAATGAAAAATCGAATCAATTGGCACATTTTCTACAAAAACGAGGTATCGGACCTGAATCATTGGTTGGTATATGTATTGAACGTTCTCCTGATATGATTATCGGTCTCTTTGGGATTTTGAAGGCAGGTGGGGCTTATGTCCCACTGGACCCAAGTTATCCTGAAAACCGCCTGAGATATATTTTGGAGAATTCACAAATTCAAGTGCTGTTAACAAAAGAGGCACTACAGGACTGGTTACCTAAAGATATTCAAGCAATTTGTTTAGACCGGGATCAAGTGATGATTTCTAAAGAGAGTAATTTAGCTCCGGTAAGTGGAGTAACAGCAAATAACTTAGCCTATATTATATACACTTCGGGTTCGACGGGAAATCCAAAGGGGGTAATGATTGAACATCATTCCGTTATCAACCGCCTACAGTGGATGCAGAAAAAATACCCATTGTCCGAGGAGGATACAATCCTACAAAAGACACCGTTTTCATTTGATGTTTCTGTATGGGAATTATTTTGGTGGTCATTTGTAGGAGCACGTGTTTGTTTACTTCCACCAGGAGGAGAGAAAGGTCCTGCGGTGATTGAGGAGTATATTGAACGATATCGCGTGTCCACCATACACTTTGTTCCGTCGATGTTATCTACTTTCTTAGATTATATGGAACTATATAATTCGAAAAGGGATGTATCGTCTTTAATTCAAGTTTTTACTAGTGGAGAAGCGTTAAACACTGAGCATGTTCGCCGGTTTAAGGGGATCTTTTACAATGTTCAGCAAACAAAGTTAATTAACTTGTATGGTCCTACTGAAGCGACTGTGGATGTGACTTATTACGATTGTGATTTAGAAAAAGAAGCAATGATTATTCCGATTGGTCGTCCAATTGATAATACAGAGTTGTATGTGTTAGATCAATATCAACAAGTGGTCCCGATTGGTGTGGCAGGGGAACTTTACCTTGGAGGAGTAGGATTGGCACGTGGCTACTTCAATCGACCGGATTTAACTACTGAACGTTTTATTCCGCATCCTTTTAAGGACGGGGAACGATTATATCGAACGGGTGACTTGGTGAGATATATGAATGATCGTAACTTGGAATATATTGGAAGAATAGATAACCAAGTTAAAATTAGAGGATTCCGAATTGAATTGGGAGAAATTGAAGCAGCTTTACATGATCACTCATCTGTAAAAGAGGCAGTCGTGTTGGTGAAGGAAGAACGACCAGGAGATAAGCAGTTAGTAGCTTATGTAGTGGGTGAAGGGGATGCTGGAGAATGGCGTGAATATCTCAAGAAGCAATTACCACATTATATGGTTCCGGCATACTTTTTCCAAATTGAAGGTATGCCACTCACTCCAAATGGTAAAGTGAATCGGAAAGCATTATTGGAATTAGAAGAACAGTTCATAAGTGAAGATATTACTTCATCACGAACACCAGTGGAGGAGCTCATCGTTTCCGTTTGGAGCCAAGTGTTAGGAATAAAAAATATTAGTGTTCAGGATTCCTTTTTTGAAATCGGTGGTCATTCACTACTAGCTACTCAAGTAGTGTCACGTTTACAGAGAATTTTTCAAATCGAATTACCAGTACGTGAACTATTTGAATATACAACGGTGGAGTCACTGGCAAAGCGATTAGAACAGTTACGTAAAGGAGATAAAAAACGAGAGATTCCGCCACTAATACCAATGAAACGAGGAGAAGCTATTCCACTATCTTATGCCCAACAACGTTTATGGTTTATTGATCAATTTACACCTAATAGTGCCCTTTACAATATGCCAATGGTATGCCGTCTTACAGGGAATTGGCTACTTGAAGCATTGGAAACGGGATGGAATCAACTAATAGAACGTCATGAATCACTGCGGACGGTCTTTCAAGAGGTGAATGGTCAACCCGTACAGCAAATTGAACCGTATGCTTTTCAATCAATTCCGAAAACGGATTTAACTATGCTTTCTTCTGAAGATCAAGAAGAAGAGGTTAAACGTTTAATTCAACAAGAAACAGAAGTACCATTTGATTTAACAGAGGGTCCATTAATCAGGACAAGTATTTTGCACGTGGGAGAGGAAGAATGGATACTCCTTTGTACTCTACATCATATCATTTCAGATGGATGGTCAATGGGAATCCTACTTGAAGAATGGATGGCATTTTATGAGAAAGCAACGGATGGAAAGGTAGCGGAACTTGAACCATTACCGGTTCAATATGCCGACTTTGCTCAGTGGCAAAAAGGATGGTTAAAGGAGGAGGTGCTTGATCAACAACTCCAATATTGGAGGGAAGAATTGTCTGGGGAGCTTCCTGTACTCCAACTTCCTGTGGATCGCCCGCGTCCCGCAATACAAACTCATCATGGGTCGACATACACTATGGTTCTGCCAAGCACGCTACATGATAAATTGAATGAACTTAGTCGAAAAGAAGGGGCTACGCTCTTCATGACGCTTTTAGCTGCATATCAAAGCTTTCTATCTCGTTATACGGGACAAGAAGATATTCTGGTCGGAAGCCCAATTGCGAATCGGAATTATAGAGAAATTGAAGGACTAATTGGTTTCTTCGTTAACACGCTGGTTTATCGAGCTAATTTGAGTGGGAGACCGACATTTCAAGATGTACTGTATCAGGTTCGTCAAAAGGCATTGAAGGCGTATGAATATCAAGATATTCCATTTGAAAAAATTGTAGAAGTTGTGCAACCGGAGCGAAGTACAAGTCATTCGCCAATTTTCCAGACTATGTTCATCTTGCAAAATATGAAACAAGAGTTACCGGTGTTATCTAGTAGAAGTATTGAAATGATAGAAAGCCATAGTCCAATTGCAAAGTTTGATTTAAGTGTAATGGCAGTTGAGACGGAAGAGGGATTACTTTTTACTTTTGAGTACAATAAGGATTTATTCAATGCTACTACTATTGAACGGATGGCAGGACACTTTGAGAAATGGCTACATGAAGTTTCTCATCGCCCACAAAATCCGTTGCATGACCTGAGCATGCTATCAGAAACCGAGCGTACTTTGTTATTAGAAACATGGAATGACACTGTAATGGAAATGTCCCATCAGGGTCTTATTTGCGACAAATTTGAGGAGCAAGTAGCAAGGCGTCCTGATGCGATTGCGATAGTTGATCAAACAAAACAGTGGACTTATGGTGAATTGGATACACAAGCAAATCAGTTGGCAAATGTTTTACAGCGAAAGGGAGTAGCCCCAGAGTCAGTGGTAGGGGTTTATCTTCCGAGATCAGCTGAGCTGATGGTAAGTTTACTAGGCATTTTAAAAGCTGGTGGAGCTTATGTCGTTTTAGATCCGTTGTATCCAAAATCAAGGTTAGAATACATGATTGAAGATGCAGGAATTCAATTTGTAGTGACGGCGGAAGGACAAGACGGACATTTCGCACACGTCGAAATGGTGAGGTTAGAAGAATTAACGGTGGAAAGCGTAATCGCACCTACACGTCAAATAAATCCAGAGAACTTAGCCTATATTGTTTATACCTCTGGTTCTACAGGAAAACCGAAGGGTGTAATGGTTGAATATCGCTCATTAATGAATATGGTTTCTTGGCATCAGGAAGTTTATCATATTTCAGCAGAGGATCGTGCGACTCAGATTGCAGGGGTTGCTTTTGATTCGGCTGTCCAGGAGATCTGGCCGTATCTAACTGCTGGCGCAGCACTCTACTTGTCAACAGAGGAACTGAGAATTAATCCAGAAGCACTAAGGGACTGGCTCATTGATTCACGAATAACAGCTAGCTTTGCACCTACGCCTATTCTGGAAAGGCTCTTGAAATTATCTTGGCCAGATAAAACGGATCTTCGTTTTATCATTACTGGTGGGGATCAATTAACGCAGTACCCATCTAACGATATTCCTTTTGCGGTAATTAATCAGTATGGTCCATCGGAAAATACCGTTGTTACCACAGATTGTTATGTACCTGTAGGAGTGACAACAGGTACGCCATCGATTGGTCGACCGATTGCAAATACAGAAGTTTATGTGTTAGATTCTCATCTTCAGCTAGTACCAATTGGCGTAATTGGAGATCTCTATATTGGAGGGAAGAGTCTTGCACGTGGATATGCTAATCGTCCGGATCTTACAAAGGAAAAATTTATTCCACATCCTTTCAAGTCAGGAGAACGTCTCTATTATACAGGAGACAAAGCAAGTTATCTTTCTGATGGTAATCTCCAGTTCCATGGACGTATAGATGACCAAGTAAAAATTCGTGGTTTCCGGATTGAATTGGGAGAAATAGAAGCTGTTTTGCAGGCACATTCTTCTGTGAAAGAAGCAGTTGTATTGGTACGAGAGGATAATCAAGGTGATAAGAGATTAGTAGCTTATGTAGTTGGTGAAGGAAGTGTCCATGAATGGCGAGAACATCTACAAACACATTTACCAAATTACATGGTTCCAACAAACTTTATTGAGATGGAATTTTTACCACTTACACCGAATGGAAAACTTGATTTGAAGGCATTGCCTATACTTAGTGAACAATCCGCTGAAAATACTGTATACCCAAGAACTCCGCTGGAAGAACTTATCGCTTCAGTGTGGAGTCAAGTGCTAGGAATAGGAGACATTGGTGTTCAGGATTCTTTCTTTGAGCTTGGTGGTCACTCTCTACTTGCTACACAAGTGGTCTCACGCTTACAGGAAGTCTTTCAAATCAAATTGCCAGTACGTGAACTGTTCGAATATTCAACGATCGAGGCATTAGCGAAACGAATGGATCAGTTACGTAAGGGGAATGAAAAACGAGAAATTCCACCATTGGTGCCGATGGAACGTGGAAATAATATTCCACTATCTTATGCCCAACAGCGCTTATGGTTTATTGATCAATTTGCACCTAATAGTGCACTTTATAATATGCCAATGGTATGCCGTCTTACAGGGAATTGGTTACCTGAGGCATTGGAGTTGGGATGGAATCAGTTGATAGAGCGTCATGAATCTTTGCGGACTGTATTTTATGAAGAGGATGGCCATCCTGTGCAGCAGATTCAACCGTACGTTTTTCGTCCGCTTCTGCAAATGGACTTAACTAAGCTTTCATTAGAGGAGCGAGAAAGAAAGTTGGAGCAATGGATTCAAACTGAAGTCGAATCTCCATTTGATTTAGAACAAGGGCCATTATTCCGTGGGAAACTCATAAGAATTTCAGAAGAAGAATGGGTTCTTCTGTGTAATATGCATCATATTATCTCGGATGGGTGGTCGATGGAAATCTTGCTTCAAGAATGGATGGCATTTTATGAGAATGCGATTGGTGAAAAACAAGCAGAGCTGCAACCACTACCAGTTCAATATGCCGATTTTGCTCAGTGGCAAAGAGACTGGTTGAAAGATGAAGTACTATATCAACAGCTTGCATATTGGAAGGAAGAATTATCTGGTGAGTTACCAGTCTTAATGTTGCCAATGGATCGTCCGCGTCCGCCAGTGCAAACCCATCATGGATTAACTCATAATGTTTTGTTGTCACGCTCATTACTGGATAAATTAAACGAACTAAGTCGTCAAGAAGGGGCCACACTTTTCATGACCTTATTGGCATCGTATCAAAGTTTCCTTGCTCGTTATACGGGACAAACGGATATTATTGTTGGTAGCCCAATTGCAAATCGAAATTATCGAGAAATTGAGGGGCTAATTGGTTTCTTTGTCAACACTTTGGTTTATCGAGCTGATTTAAGTAATGCACCGGCATTTCAAGAGTTGTTATCTCAAGTACGGATAAAAGCATTGAAGGCGTATGAGTATCAAGATGTTCCGTTTGAGAAAATTGTAGAGGTTATCCAACCTGAACGAAATACAAGCCATTCTCCGATTTTTCAAACCATGTTTACTTTGCAAAATACGGGACAGAAGCTACCAGAACTACATGGAAGAAATATAGAAGTAATGGAAAGTAATGCTCCGATCGCTAAGTTTGATTTAAGTTTAACTGCTGCAGAAGTGGAAGAGGGTTTATTACTTACTTTTGTTTATAGAACTGATTTATTTGACAGCTTAACTATTGAATCCATGGCTGAACATTTTGGGAACTGGTTGAATGTAATCGTGGAGAATCCTGATAAATCATTAGCTAAGTTGCCTATATTATCAGGATTACAGCAAAAACAGTTGGAGGAGTGGAATAATAATACTGTAGCATATCCACAGGAAAGTACGATTCATCAGCTGTTTGAAGAGCGAGTAAATCGTACACCTGATGCGGTAGCAGTGGTAGATGAAAAACAGCAGTTAACATATCGAGAGCTGAATGAAAAAGCTAATCAATTGGCCCACTATCTTCAGCAATGTGGGATTGGGACTGAATCATTAGTTGGAATTTGCTTTAAGCGTTCAGTTGAGATGATTGTTAGTATTATGGGGATCTGGAAGGCTGGAGCAGCCTATGTTCCATTGGATCCATCATATCCAGAAAGTCGCCTACGATATATTGTGGAGGACACTGGAATTCAAGTATTAGTTACGAACGAGTCATTGGAAGATTGGATACCTAAAGAAATCAAGATAGTTTGTCTAGACAGGGATCAAATAATGATTTCACAAGAAAGCATTCTTTCACCAAAATGTGAAGTAACAGGAGAAGACTTAGCGTATGTTATCTATACTTCAGGATCAACGGGGAATCCAAAGGGTGTCTCGATACAGCATCATTCTGTACTAAACTTGTCGTATGGTTTACAAAAAGAGGTTTTCGAACATGAGATACCATCTAACATGCATGTCGGTTTAAATGCGTCAATTGCCTTTGATGCATCTATCCAGCAATTACAAATGCTGCTTTATGGTTCAAGTTTGTATATTATTCCAAGCGAAGTACGAAGTGATCCGGAGCAGTTTGTAGCTTATATTAGGGAGAACAAGTTAGAAATCTTTGATATAACACCTTCATTGCTTCAATTACTTATAGATGTCGGATTGTTAGAAACGTGCGATGGCGTTCATGTTCCAAGTAAGGTACTGGTTGGTGGTGAAGCAATTATGCCGTCATTATGGGAACAGCTAGTAGAGACTGATAAAATCCAGTTTTATAATGTATATGGTCCTACAGAATGTACGGTTGATGCAACATGCTATCATATCAAGAAAGATAGTAAGAGAGTAACAATTGGACGTCCATTGCCTAACATCCAAACTTATGTATTAGATAGAAATAGGTTGCCAGTTCCAGTTGGTGTAATGGGGGAACTTTATATCGGAGGAGCAGGTCTAGCAAGGGGGTACTTGAATCGTCCAGAGTTAACATCCGAACGATTTATTTCTCATCCATTCAAAGAAGGCGAGAGGTTATATAGAACAGGTGATCTTGTGAGATATCTTCCTGATGGTAATATAGACTACTTAGGAAGAATGGATAATCAAGTGAAGATTAGAGGATTTCGAATTGAACTTGGAGAGATTGAGTCGACTTTACAAGAGCATGACTTAGTAAAAGAGGCAGTTGTAATGGTTAGGGAAAATCAGTCGGGAGATAAGAGGCTGGTAGCTTATGTAGTGGGCGAAGGCAGTTTAGAAGAATGGCGAGAGTATCTTAAAACAAAACTGCCAATCCATATGATACCTTCCTACTTTGTCGAAATGAAAGAATTACCGCTAACCATAAATGGAAAGATTGATCGGAAATCGTTACCTATACCAGATTATCAAGGAACACAAGAAGGATACGTGGCCCCAAGAAATGAACGTGAACATAAGCTTTCTATCATTTGGGAACGTGTGCTAGGTTCAAAACGTATTGGTATGAATGATAACTTCTTTGAAATTGGTGGAGATTCAATTCTTAGCATTCAGATTGTCTCGCGCGCGAAGCAAGTTGGTTTACAATTGACACCAAAACAAATATTTGAACACCAAACAATTGCTGAGTTGGCGCAAGTAGTCAAAGAAGAACAAGGTGTACAAGCTGAACAGGGAATTATAACTGGAGAGACGATACTTACACCTATTCAGCAAAGGTTTTTTGCACAAAATCATCCTAACCCACATCATTGGAATCAATCCATGTTCTTTAGAACGAAAGAGAAATTGGACATAGGATCACTGGAAAAGGCGGCAGGTAACCTTCTACTTCATCATGATGCTCTGCGTTTAAGATATGAACGTTTACCTAATGGGGTTTGGAAACAGTGGAATGAAGGAATAGAAGAACAATTGATGCTTACTGTCATTTCATTAGACGAAGTGCCGGAAGCTGATTGGCATCAGGTTATTCAAAAAGAGATTAATATTGCACAAGAAAGTTTGAATTTACATGATGGTCCGCTAATGAGAATGGTGTATTTTGATGAAGGTGAGCACGCTGGCCGATTATTTTGGACAATTCATCATTTAGCCGTGGATGGTGTTTCTTGGCGAATTTTATTGGAAGATTTGCAAACAGCATATACGCAAGTAGTCCAAGGGCAGAAAATTCAATTACCTATGAAGAGTACATCTTTTAAAGAATGGTCGGAGAAATTACATCATTACGCTGAAACTGGCCTATCAAAAGAAGTGCTACATTACTGGGAGGAGCAGGCTGAACAAGACGTAGTTAAATTGCCGGTAGATGGTACTATAAGTAATCCAGTAAGCGCAGTAACTGAGGAAATTACTGTGGTGTTAAATGAGAATGAGACCCGTATGTTATTGCAAGAGACTTTAAGCACTCACCGTGTCCAAATCAATGAAGTATTATTAGCAGCATTAGTACAAGCTACGGCAGCATGTACGGGGCAGCCGATATTGAGCGTAGATTTAGAGGGACATGGTCGAGAAGAGATTATTGAAGATGTTGATTTATCGAGAACTGTGGGATGGTTTACAAGTATTTACCCAGTTCATTTAAATATTACTAGTGCTAATACGCCAATTGAAGCATTAAAAGCAGTTAAAGAACAAGTTCGCAAAATTCCTAATAAGGGTGTTGATTATGGGGTGTTGCGTTACATGAACGCAACAATGTGTGAGCAATTAAGCTCCCAATATACACCGTCTATTAGTTTTAACTATCTTGGACAATTTGACCAAATGTTTTCTAGCGATGCAATGTTTATTCCAGAGAACGAATTTAAGCGTTTAGATCATGCTGCCGGTTCCAAGCGATCGCATGTAATTGATGTAATTGGGGTTGTAACGGATGGAAAACTTCAGTTCACTTGGGTATACAATGTTGGACAATTTGCCAAATCAACGATTCAAAGTATTGCACAGAATATGCTATATCAACTGAGTACATTGATTCAATTTTCAGATAGAGAATCTGCACTGACCATTTCGGATTTTGCAATGGCTAATCTTAGCCAAGAAGGTTTGACAAATGTACTAAACAAAATGCATCGCGGAAAGAACAATCAGATTACTGATTTATATCCACTATCACCTTTGCAAGAAGGTATGATTTTCCACACATTGCATGACCAAGGGGATGAACATGTTGCACCGTATATAGTGCAATTGAGTTTTATGATTCGAGGAAAAATGAATATTCCTACATTTGAGCAGGCGTGGAAATCTGTAATTCAGCGGCATGAAATTTTTCGTACAGGATTTGTATGGGACGAAATTGAAGAACCTGTACAAGTGGTGTATGAAAATATCCCATTTAAAGTGAATAAAGAAGACTGGCGTACAATGACAAGTGAAGAGATAGAGGAAAAAAGAAAAGTCTTTTTGGCATTAGATCGAAAACAAGCCTTCCAATTTGATGAAGCACCATTGATGCGGGTAACAGTCATTCAAGAAGGTGAGGAAGAATATCGGATTGTTTGGACCCATCACCATATTTTACTGGATGGATGGAGTTTACCATTAGTATTTAATGAATTACTTACAGTCTATCAGAAGAGAATGAATGGAGAAGCTGTGAAGTTACCTAAGTCCTCACCATATAAGAAATATATCCAATGGTTAAGAGAGCAAGATAAGGAGCAGGCGGAACAATTCTGGAGAGAGAAGCTAAAAGGTTTTACTGCGCCAACTTTGCTGGGCTTAGAAAGTAAAGAGGAAGAAAAAGGTTACACAGAGAAGGTTACGTATTTATCAGAAGAGCAGACTCAAGCGTTACAAGGATGGGCGAAACGCAATAAACTTACTTTGAGTACAGTAATTCAAGGTGCATGGGCATATCTCATGAGCCGATATAGTGGAGAAAATGACATTGTTTTTGGTGTAACAAGCTCAGGGCGTTCTACGGAGATTATTGACGTTGAAAACATCGTAGGTCCTTTCATTACAACGTCACCGACGCGAATTCAATTGATGGATGATATAAAATTAATAGATTGGTTGCAGAAGATACAAGAGGAAGAGATAGAAAGAAGACAATATGAGTATGCTTCTTTGACAGAGATTCAGGGGTGGAGTGAAGTTCCTAGAGGAATACCGCTGTTCAATAGTTTATATGTGTTTGAAAATTATCCAGTGAAAGAGGAGTCTTCAGAAAATCTGGAAATTGGTGAATTGGAAGGGGTAGAACAAACCCACTACCCATTAGGGTTAGCTGTAGTTCCAGGAATCCAGTTATCGTTAAAGTTAATGTATGACCGTAGTAAGTTTAATAGAGTAACCATTGAACGAATGCTGGGTCATTTACACAAAGTGTTAATGCAAATGCTCAAAAACATTGATCAAAATCTATCGGAGCTAGTATATATTACGGAAGCTGAACAAAGAAAGCTATTGGAAGAATGGAATAATAATACTATATCCTATCCACGTGAGAATGCAATTCATCAACTATTCGAAGAGCAAGTAAATCGTACGCCTGACGCGTTGGCAGTGGTAGATGAAAAACAGCAACTAACATATCGAGAGCTGAATGAAAGAGCTAATCAATTAGCCCATCATTTACAGAAATGTGGAATTGGGACAGAGTCATTAGTTGGCCTTTGCTTTGAGCGTTCAGTTGAGATGGTTGTTGGTCTCATGGGAATTTGGAAGGCTGGAGCAGCCTATGTTCCATTAGATCCATCGAATCCGGAAAGCCGCCTACAATATATTTTAGAAGACACAGGAATTAAAGTGTTAGTTACAAATGAAGTATTACTAGGCTGGATTCCTAAAGACATTAAGACAGTTTGCCTAGATAGGGACCAAGCAATGCTTTCTCAAGAAAGCAAACTTTCACCAATATGTGAGGTAACAGGGGAAAACTTAGCGTATGTTATCTACACTTCTGGTTCGACAGGGAATCCAAAGGGAGCTTTAGTACAGCACCATTCTGTAATAAACCTATCATATGGTTTACAAAAAGAAGTTTTCTCACATGAGATACCTAGTAATATGCGCGTTGGTTTGAATGCATCAATTGCCTTTGATGTATCTATTCAGCAATTACAAATGCTGCTTTATGGTTCAAGTTTATATATTATTCCAAGTGAAGTTCGCACTAATCCAGAACAATTTGTGTCCTATATTAGGGAGAATAAATTGGAAATGTTTGATATGACACCTTCATTACTTCAATTACTAATAGATGGAGGATTGCTAGAAATAAGTGCTGATGTTCATGTACCAAGCAAGATATTGGTCGGTGGTGAAGCAATCATGCCGTCATTATGGGAACAGCTAGTAGAGACTGAAAAGATTGATTTTTATAACGTATACGGTCCTACAGAATGTACGGTTGATGCAACATGCTATCATATCAAAAAAGATAGTAAGAGAGTAACAATTGGACGTCCATTGCCGAACGTTCAAACTTATGTATTGGATAAAAATTTGTTACCTGTTCCAGTTGGTGTAACAGGTGAGCTATATATTGGGGGTGCAGGTATAGCGAGAGAATACTTGAATCGCCCAGAATTAACAGCAGAGCGATTCATCTGTCATCCATTTAATGAAGAAGAGCGTTTATATCGTACGGGAGATTTGGTTCGTTATTTACCTGATGGTAATTTAGATTACTTGAGAAGAATTGATAATCAAGTGAAAATTAGGGGCTTTCGTATTGAACTTGAAGAGATTGAAGCGAGTATAGAGAGGCATCCATTGGTAAAAGAAGCAGTAGTTTTGGCAACAGAGGATAAATTAGGAGAGCAGAGATTGGTTGCTTATGTAGTTGGAGATGGTAGTATGCATGACTGGCGTGAGTATCTCAAGACACAAGTACCAAATTATATGGTTCCCGCACACTTTATTAAGGTAGACGAGATTCCTCTTACAACGAATGGCAAAGTTGATCGAAAGGCATTGAACAATTTAACTATTCATAGAGAAAATAACTTCTCTACACCAATCATTCCAAGGGATGAAATTGAATATCAGTTGATTAAAATCTGGCAGGATGTGTTACAGATAGAAGATGTCTATGTAAATGATGATTTCTTTAATAGAGGAGGACACTCTCTCCTTGTAATTAAATTAGTTTCAAAAATTAGGGAGAAGTTTGGAAAAGAGATTAAGGTTTCAACATTGATTAAGAATCCAACATTGGAAGGAATCGCATGCCTTATTCGTGATAAGCATGATATGACGAAATCAGTAGCAGCGCTAGTTCCACTACAAGAATCAGAAAAAAGCCCTTTCTTCTGTGTTCATCCGTTTATGGGGAATGTATTCTGTTACATTCAACTAGCAAGATTACTTAAGAACCATTGTTCATTTTATGGTTTACAGAATCCTCTGATAGAAAAGGAAGAAATTGATGAATTGACCTTGCCGGAACTAATTCAACTTTACATTGAAGAAATCAAACGTGTTCAGCCAGAAGGCCCATATCGTCTTGGAGGATGGTCTTTAGGCGGTGCAATTGCTTATGAAATCGCAACTGTGCTAAAGAATCAAGGTGAGGAAGTTGAGTTGTTGATACTAATGGATACTAAAGTACCTTCAGAGCAAGATCGTAAAACAAGGGAGGATATGCTCTCATATATATCTGAACATTTCATTCCTAGAGATCTTACTGAGCAGGAAGAAGGGCTCGTTCATAAGCAAGATATGCTTGTGGAGCGATTAATTATGGAAGGAGTACTCCCGCCTGATGCAAATCTTATGAATTTGAAGCAAGTTATCAATGCTCATAGGAAATGCCTGAACTTAATGGCAGAGAATGATTTGATACCATACTTTGGAGAAGTTATCTACTTTAGTGCTGAGGAAGGAAAAGAGTTGTTTACAGATTGGGGACCTTTATTAAAAGGAAGAGTAAATAGGTATTCAGTCCCTGGATCACATGAGGAAATAGTAGACTTCCCCGCAGTTGAAAAGATAGTTAAGTACCTATTAAATGAATTTGAAGGGATAAAAGAAACATCCCTTTCATTAACTGAAAAGTAGAGAGTGCAAAAGATGCAACGCTATGAATGAAAAGGGGAGACCAATAACTGCAAATAAAGTGTAGGCAATAATGAATATATCAAGAGTATTAATTTTTAAGAGGATAATGGAAAATTTACTTGATAGAGACATAGAAACCTATATGAGTTGCTCATAGAATGATGTAAATCCTCTCTATTTTTTGTAATAGAAACTAATGCTTTGATGATATTATTGAGGAAAGGTGTATATTTTCATTGATATGTAAATATGCACCTTTTCTATTGTATTTGCAATTTAATAAAGTTAATTTGAATTTATGTAACGCACATATATGAAGCCATCTTTAAAAAAAGGAAGTGATTTATCATACACATTCAAGCTGTGAAAATACCAAAGAATATCGAAAGTCATTTGTTTAAGCAACTTAGTAACTTGGTTTCAAATGAGAAGAAAGAACGAATGAAGCGTTTATTAAACTCATGTGACGTTAATAGGACCCTGATAGGGGATTTACTAATCCGATCTCTAATCTGCCAAAAGTATAAAATTAATAATGAAGAAATTAGATTTAAATATAATGAGTATGGAAAACCTTTTGTTGAAAATTTTTCTGACTTTCATTTTAATCTGTCACATTCAGGAGAATGGGTGGTTTGTACTACTGCTAATTTTAATGTGGGTATTGATATAGAAAAGATTTCAGAGATAGAGGCTCTTAAATTAGCAAAAGAATTTTTTTCAGCGGATGAATTTTATGATATATCTAATATGAATTCTGATGAACAAATTAATTGTTTTTTTGATTTATGGACATTAAAAGAAAGCTATATAAAAACGATTGGAAAAGGGCTTTATACCCCATTAAATTCATTCTCTATAAAAAAAGAATCACGAACTTTAATTTCATACAAGAATATACCTAAAAACTTTTACTTTAAACAATATAACATTGATCCAAATTATAAGTTATCTGCTTGTGCAACAAGGGATGAATTTCCGCAAGAGATAATAATTAAAGACATTTATGCAATTTGCCAAAATATATACAAATTTGAAAGTAAGGAGAAAATCAATGCAGAAGACTAAACTTTTTTGCTTTCCACATGCTGGGGGATCTGCGTTTAGTTACGCAAAATGGAAAAATCACTTTAATCCATATATTGAGGTAGTCCCGATAGAGTTAGCTGGTAGAGGATATAGAATTGAAGAAAACTTGTACCAAAGTATGGAAGAGGCAGTAAATGATGTCTACAATAAAATAGTTATGCAGATAGATGATTCGCCCTACATTCTATTCGGGCATAGCATGGGAAGTTTGATCGCCTATGAATTAGCCAGAAAAATAAAAGATTCTAAAAACGTATCGCCTGAATTTCTTGTTTTGTCCGGTAGAAATCATCCAAATAGTAAAATAAAAAATATCCGACATAATCTTTCTAATGAGCAATTTAAAAGAGAAGTTATTGCAATGGGAGGTACACCATCTGGGGTACTGCAATCAGAAGAATTAATGGAGATTTTTCTCCCTATTCTAAGAGCAGATTTTAAAATCGTTGAGACGTATATTCATGACAAAAATACACAACCATGTGATATTGATTTTCTTATATTTAATGGGGAAAATGATGAATTTACTACATATGATCAAGTAATAAAATGGGAACGATACACAAGTAAAACGTGTACTTTTCATTCTTTTGAAGGTAATCATTTCTTTCTAAATGAAAATATTGAAGAAATAGCAAATAGTATTAAAAGAAAGTTAGATTCTAAAAGATTATCAAATAGTTTTTAGTTTTTTAAGTATACTCATAGCTAACAAAGAAAAATATGAAAGATGAAAAATACAGGCATTGCTGAAATTTTATTGAATATATGCATAGAATCCTAAACGAACTGTTTAAAGGCAGAGACTCTAAGCAAAATGTATATGAATTAACTTTAGTTTAAGTTGGCTTTACCTATAATACCATTTAGAGTCTTTATTATACTTAGTACAAAGTACATAACAGTTAGGGATGCTGTATGTAAAGCTAATGAATATGTGAAGTGAAAAGGCCGACTCTTATAATTATGAGTGGGCCTTTTGGTTTTATGGATATCAAATTAGTGAGCAACATTTCAAAGGGTATCTTGTGATATGACTAAGTAGATTTTTTTAAACAAGGGGATGATGAGATGAATAAATTGAAGGGGAAAATTGCATTAGTAACAGGGGCTAGTAGAGGGATAGGTCGAAGTATTGCCTTACATTTGGCACAGGCTGGTGCGTTAGTCGTTGTTCACTATAGTAAAAGAAAAGAAGAAGCAGAAAGTGTAGTGGATAAAATTAAAAAAGATGGTGGTTCCGCATTTGCGATTCGTGCAGACTTAAGTACTTTTAATGGCATTAATAAATTGTATTCAATGATGGATCAATCTTTTCAAAAATATATAGGTGATACTACATTTGATATCCTTGTAAACAACGCTGGAATTGGGCAGGTGTTAACGTTAGAGGAATCTACGTTTGAAATATATGTAATGTTTAGATACCTAAAGGAGTCTACGTTTTTTTAGTAGGCTCTTTCTAGCTAATGATAAGGTACGAGCAAATAAACTATTTTGTCTAATTGACAAATAGAAAGTTTACATAACGTTTTTCTGGTAAACAATTCTGAGTCAAATAGTGTGATCAATTAAGTTATTTAGTCCTAAATCATAAGATTTTAATACAAAATACTATAATTTGATTAATAATAGTAGTGAAAAAAATATTAAATATATCTAAGTTTTAAAGCGAATATTAGAAACTGGTGTACCGCATTCTTATTTCAATAGCACATATGCAAGTATTAAAGTCCAGAACTCATCTGGTAGCGTTATGTACAATAAGGAAATTATGGGAAATAGACAACAAAATGCTGAAACCCAAACAGTACCTGTAAAAGAGGGAGATTATATAGAATTTACTCATATAGAAGGGGAAGCAGCAAAGGAAAAAACACGCGCGACTTTAACTAACCTTGAGAATGGAAAACAGGAATATATCGGAAAGAAAAGAACATATCGGGTTACATCTACAGGATTAATAAGACAATAAACGTATAAAAAAGTTGGGGGAATCCCCAACTTTTTTATCGTTTTAGTCAAGAAGATTCCTTCTTCAAGGAATGCGAAGTGAGTAGGTAGAGGTAAATTGGCTTCGAATAAGGTATGGCAGGAAGCTTTATCAATAAGTATGCAAATATTTAAAAAACTAATTTTTATACAAAAAGTGTATACTTACGACAAAAAAATTTACCTTAACCAACAGTTTTGCTTTTAGTAAATTTAAGGTGTGTAATTAATATACATTTTTTGAGGAAAACGCAGAATTATGTCAAATTATCTTTATTTACATGACTGTGAACGTGGTATAAAAATGAAGCATATCCAAAATTATTAAAGGGGCTGAAAAAATGATTAAAAAACTTATTATTGGTTCTATTGTTTTAGGAACAGCAATAGGAGTAAGTAAACCTACATTTGCTTCAACAAATTATTCTCCATCACAGTTTCAAGATAGGGGAGATGCCCAAGTTCAATCAATACCATCGCCATGGCAGTATTTAGGGCAAACCTCTAGGGAACTTCAAATTAAAACTAAGGATCCAAAAGTGCTTGCTTTTGAATTAGCAAAAGAAGCTCCATTTTACAAAGATGAATTAGTGGATGTGTGTTCTGCAATCTTAAAAGAAAATGTAGATGTAGTATATTGGACAAGTAAGGAATGGGCTAGATTTGAAGTAGGAAATTACGAGTTTAAACATGAAATGAAAATTTATAGAGATAAAGAACGTCAGCAATTAATTACTTCAATAGAATCATAAAAAAAGAAGCTATCTTTAGTAAGATATGCATCCAATAATGTAGACAGGAAAAGAGAGCACATAAAACTGTTGCGATATTGGAAAGTAAACTAAAAAAACAAGTATAATTACTTGTTTTTTTAGTTACAGTAATTATTTAGAAGGCTTAGCTTGTATATGTTCACATACATTTATTGGATAACCATAATCCTCTCTATACTATGATTGGGATACAAAAGCTAGAAAGGTATCAATCCATTTATTCTTAAATTGAATTAACATTCCTCCGTCATGGTAGGTTTCGTTATATTTTGAAAAAACACTTCACAAACAATATATATTACTTTATGGGAACATTATCAAATTTGAACGATATTAACAATGCTTTGTTGATAATTAGCTAAAAAAGTATTGTACGATTAAATGTATTGTGTTACATTTGTGTTACAAGGTTGTTACGAAATATTATAATTATTTCTATATCATTTCCTTTTGTTTCCTTAATGTTACGAAAGGTATAGATGTTTTATGTGTATAGGAGTGTGTGTAGTAAAGAGTCTGAGTTGAAAATACGTGCACACTTTAAATTTCCTTTCTGTCTGAATGAAGAAGACTACCAACTAATTAAAGGGTTCAAAGTAACAACTTTAAATAAAATGTGCTTCCTTTCCCACACACAATTTAGTACATATTTAAAGTACAGCCTAGTTGCTACACAGACTCTTGTACATATAAATATTAAGGTGAAATAGAGATAAGGATTTATTACATAATAAGCATTACTTAGCTAAACGTAAAAATATTATCTGTGCATTTTTATGAAATGTTAAAATGTCTAGATGATATTTTTTGAAGATTTCTTGGATATGTTTATGAATAACAATTTCTAATACTTAATGATTCTCTACTACTGCAATATCCAATAATTTATGTAATAGGATTTATAAGGTGTATGTACATTCACTTATATAGGGAAAATGAGGTTTTTCATATGAAGTATAGTTATAAAGTGTTTATATTTATTTGGACAATTATTTTATTGTTTTTTCTACTTTATTATGGTTACAGTGAAATTTCTGATACCAAGAAAGTGCAAGTTATAACAATCAAAAAATAGAAGTAAAGAATATTGAGAAAACCAAATGAGATAAAATAGATACAGTAGAAAGGCTACTACAGGAAGTAATTAATCGTACGAAGTTAGATGAAATATTGAAAAGAAAAAAATTAATGGAAAATATGTTGATTGCTGCTTGGGGAGAAAATTATAAATATCACAATCGGTATAAAGATATTCATGAGTTATTCAGAGGTTACCATTTACACTGCCTTAGGAAAAAAGGATGTGTTACCGAGACACCCTTAATATTTAAGTAACGATTCAAGCTAATAGATTACATAAAACCAGAGCGGATTGTGCATCGTCTTATTCGAACTATAAGAAACTATGAACGAACAAGTAAAGAGGGACTTACAGCAAACTGTAATGGTGAAACAGGAGGAGACGCATGGGTGTGGTGTTCAATTTGTCATGAAGAACATCCCGTTGCTGAATCCACCGCTTGCTTATTTTGTATCAATAAACTTATAGAAGACTATCATAAAGAGGTATGTATATTTTTTCGGAGATGCAGATGCATTTGCGAAGTAGAGAGGTGAAAAAATGCTTGTAAAATATCCACGAACATTGCATGTTCCTTGGTCGATAGGGGTAACAAGTGATGACCGTGTTCTACAAAATATGGACGGATAGAATTCCAGAAGGCTGGAGGATATGTGGTGAAAATGTGTATGCTTGTCATGGCATTCACTACACAGCACTGACGTCCTATTTTTATGTCTTTTCAATATAGAATGAGAAAAATGAATGTTTATCGTGGCCCCTATAATGAAAAGGTAATTCGTTCGTGCTACAACGGTACTTCACTCTTTGGAGGGATTCAGGAGGGGTATGTACTTAGATTAACGGATGCGTTTCACTATAATGATTTTTCAAAATCCATAGGGGCATTTGTTCGAAAAGACCATGTGCAAACTAATCAGCACTGGATGACACAAGCGGTTATCCAAAATAAATTAGCAAAATAAAAACACGCAATTCCAAATGGAACTGCGCGTTTTTTCTTTTTTTAGCATCATTTGACGTTCATGTATGGTTACTCTTATTAGAGAATATGTCCCCTAACCACGGAAAACTATTAATTTATTAGTTTTTATTCGTAACTTTTAAAGTATCTAATACGACTTTAGTTGTGTCTGCAATAAGCTTATCATCATATTCTGCATCTTTTTTATCATGATTAGAAAGGATGGCAAGAACAATTGGTTTTTTATTTGGTGGCCAAATAATTGCAATATCATTCCTTGTTCCATAAGATCCTGCGCCTGTTTTATCAGCTACTTCCCATCCTTTTGGTACGCCCGCACGAATCAACTTATCTCCAGTCGTATTTCTCTTCATCCAATCTACTAATAATTCACGTTTCTCTGTTGGAAGTGCAGATCCTAATGTAAATGATTGAAGTGTCTTAGCGATCGCTTCTGGTGTACTGGTATCGCGCGTTTCTCCAGGATGTACTTCATTTAATTCAGGTTCAAATCGTTCAGATTTAGTAACCGTATCTCCCGTTTCTCTCAAGATTTTTTCAAATGCGGATGGACCACCTAACTTTTTAAGAATTAAATTATGTGCCGTACTGTCACTATATCGAACAGAAGCATCTGCAAGTTCTTTTAACGTCATTCCTGTATACACATGCTTTTCTGTAATTGGATTATAATTAGAAAGGTCTTCACGCGTATACGTAATCCCTTCATCAAGAGCTTCTATTGAGTTCTGACGTAAAAGAGCTCCCGCTGCTAATGATTTAGATGTAGAGGCAAATGCAAAACGATCATTTGAATGATAAGCAATAGTTTGATTTGTACCTGTATCCAGAGCATAAATACCAAGCTTAGCATTATATTCTTTTTCAAGCTTAGCAAAAGAATCATGACCTGTATTTTCTTGTTTAATTTGCTTTATTTGTTTTGTTTGCTTAGGTGGTTCAGATGGAGTATTACTATTAGAACACCCTATTAGTGTTACACATGAAAGTAATACGACGGGTACAATCTTTTTGTAGGTAAAGAACTTGTTTAAAACGTACATGAATTTTCAACCTCTTTCAACGATATATGGATTTTGTTTTGGTATTTTAAATACCGATGTTAATTAAAGCGGGTGTTGGATACCGATACTTCTGAAGTTGAATTTTAACAGGCTAAGCAGAACCAAAGCGTTTATATGAATGAACAGTTGCTGTTTAGGGTGTTTCTTTTTTTATAGTTTACCCGTGAAAGTATTAAACTCGTAACATTTAAATGAAGTATCTCAATACACACTTTTTTACATCACTTTACTTTGGGGAATAATAAGTCCTTTCATATTTTTAGGGATACACATAATAGACACTCTAAGTAATAAATTTGTTCCATTTTAACTTGGTAAATGGTAAAGAAAATACAATGAATTGTAAATGAAATCTGTACGGGAATCTAGTACCGTATAGTACAGTGCATATGAAAAACTCCTCAATGCTATCTCTTAAAAAATAATAATTCTCGGCTTTATAAACTGTCTTTTCAAAAATATTGCGAACCTGTAAGAAAAATGAAAGGTAATTCAATATGAGATAAACAACCTTACTACAATGAAAAACAGAATCATTATTAAAATCATGAGATACGATATCAAGTTATTTGCGTGTTTAATACATTTTACCAAATATTCCAGTTTTAATAGGAAAAGTCAAAATGTAGACAAGTATCTTCTATCAAATCTCATTCTTAGTGTGTACATTTGGAGGGAATTTCTCATATGAAATTAGTAAAAGTAAAAGATCTTAGTTAGGAGAAAGATGAGAATGCTAACAAATTCTATGGGAAGGTGAAGAAAGAAGGTAGCGTAGGTCTATTCATTAAGAGTAAGCTTGAGGAGATTATATCAGCTAAGTTACTCTTTAGCGACACAGTTAATCCTGAGGGGATGAGACAATTACAAAAGAACAGCAAGTTGAATTTCACTTCTAAGAGGGGGCAGACGCCTCTCTTTTTTTATGTCGCAAATAGCATTAATTCGTTAAGTAATTTATATGAGATTATCTTAAATAAGTTAGTTAAGAAAGAAAAATAAAAGTGAGTAAAAAGATAAAAATATACAGGTACGTAAAAAATAAGGAAGTTGTATTTGCAAGTGTTTTAGTTTGGTGTGATATCAACCGTATTGGTAAAGATGAATATTACGTTCAAATTAATATGGATGGAAAAGGAGGAGTTTCAAAATCTATGGATGGTAAAGTGATGGGAAAGGAGTATGAATATACATTATCGGGTTTTGATAAGGAAGGTAAAGAAAAAGAGTTAGAATTTATCGCACAAAAGAATCTTCGTAAAGAAGCATTCCTACGTGTATATCATTTAGATAAAAAAGGTGTAACAGCTTGGGAGGAAGTGCAGGAAGATGAGCTTCCTAAGAAAGTAAAAGAAAAACTAGGTGTGAAATAATCATTTATTTGTGATGGTGGATTCTCCTACGTCGAGGGTTCGCCGTTTTTTTATTATATGTTATGTTGTAGTTTTTATATAAAGCATATTGAAAAGATAGGGTAAATCATCTGGAATGATACCTCCATTATTAATAATTTGTACGTTGACCTTTCCATTATTACTAAATCCATTTATATCAACAAATTTCCCCACATACCCCTTTGTACCAATATCTTTTAAAGTACGTATAAAAAATGCCCTTTATCTTATCTTTATCTTATCTTTACCTTATCTTTAAATTTTTATATTAAACTTAAAACCTTAAAGTATTGATGTTTGAGTCTAAAAAGGGCGGGAGATAGATGTTCATTACATAGTTTGTAAATAACCAATTACCTTTGAAAAATTAAATTTTTTATACGAGGAGGAATATATGAAGGATACAAGTAAAAAACAAATTATAAAAGTGTTCCTTATTAGTATTTTAGGCTTAGGAATAATACTTGGAATGCTATATTTTAATCATAAAACCAATATTCAAAAAAATAAAGCGCTAGCCACCGAAAAACGTGTATTGCAATATGAATCTACCTTGAAAAAAGAATTAGAAAAATATAATTTAGGAGAGAAAACAGCAGTTTTATTAGGAATTATGTACCAAGAGAGTAGAGGTGAGGGAAACGATCCTATGCAGTCATCCGGTGCGACACGTTTCTCTATAAGTACGTTAGTGCGAAATGAGAGTGTTGCCTAAATTTATTTAAGCAATAACAACTAATATATCGAGAGTTGGAATGAAAGCCGTCAGGTT
>NZ_JBPWAP010000064.1:0-26766 GCF_051776705.1 Bacillus cereus group sp. BceL291
GGGTTTATTTCGTATGCTCATTTTTAAGAGGATTATACTGTTTAAAAGTTTGTTCATTTCAATTAATGGAAAACCGTAGAGTTTCTATCCTTAAGTTGATGGGCATGTGATGGTACCCCAATACGCATAATGAAATGCCCCCTTATAATTAACAGAAAAAAGAGATTCTTTTTTCTTTTTGTAATAATTAATAACTTATGTCCTTATTCTAGCATAACTTAAAAGTTATGAAAACGCTAACATACCATTTTCCTAAAGTTTTTATATTTAGAATAGTGTAAATGTAAAAAACATTGATTCTATTAGGGGTTTCGTGTCATTTCATTATCTTTCACTCTATTTTTATTATACTGCTTCAAAATAAACAGCAATCATTTATTATTTGACAATAATGTAACAATGTAAGAAACCTAAGCGATAACGTATACATATACAGTTATTACTTTACTCAATACTTTAGAGATATATTCTTTTCACAAAAAAACAGCTACTAGCATTTAGCCAGCAGCTGGGTAACTTATAAATAACTTAGAAAATAAATCATCTGTCGTTTCAGTAATTTTATCAAACAGATCACTTTCTTCCGCTTCTTGCTCTTTTAACATCTTAATTGTTTCACGTGCATCTTCAGGGTAATCGGTTATGATACCATCTACGTTCAACTTATAATATGCCTTTAAATTTTCCATATCATTTACTGTCCATACGTAAATTGGTTTGTTTAACTTCCTTGCTTCTTTTACTAATTTCTTATTTAACATATATTCTTCTGCTACGTAAAAGTCAGCCTTCACATTCTTTAAGTTAGCTCTACTTGCATACAATATATACCCTACTTTTATATCTGGATTTGCACGCTTAAACTCTTTAATAAGTGGATAGTGTAACGTTTGAATTACACATTGCTTCTCAAATTCATTATCTTTAATCGTTTTTAAGACTTTGTTTACAAAATCTTTTTCGCCCCCATGAAGCTTCACTTCTATATTAAGTTTGATTTTGCCATTTGCTAGCTTAATGATTTCATCAAGTGTACTTATTTGTCCTGAAAGTCCATCTTGACTAAGGGTAAGTTGCCTTAACTCCGCCATCGTTAAATCTGACACATGCACATTGGCATTTGCGAGACGTTTCAGCTTCAAATCATGTATAACCGCTAGTTCACCGTCTTTCGTTTGTAATACATCTATTTCAGCGTAGTCTGCTTTTGCATCAATCGCACCTTGCACAGCTTCTTTCGTATTTTCTACGCCTTTTGATATATACCCGCGGTGCGCCATAATAATCGGTTCTTTATACGAATTTGAAATAAACGTTACAATGAAGGCAACGACCATTCCGGCAGTAATAATTCCTACAATGTATACGCCAATGAATTTCCAACGATGTTTTTGGAAAAAACATTTATCTGCTTTCGTTTTCGAATAATCTAATCCTTCTTCTAATAAAACATCCTCAACCGGTACCTTTTGTAAGTATAATCGCGTAATCGCCATAATATAAAATGGCGTCACGATAAAGCTGAATAAATACAATGTGCTCGTTAAAAATACAGAAATCGTTGATTCAGCTAATAATGCAAATGTTCCTTTCGGGTTTGTAAATTCATAAACACCCCATAGGCACAATAAATATATTCCCAAAAACACGACATATACAATTCCAATTGAAATAAAAAACCCTACTAAAAAGAATAGTACTTTAAAAAAGCTTTCCTTTACTAAAGTTGCACTTTTACGTGCTGCCACGCGAAATGGTTTTTGCTCTAAAACAACAATAGGTAGAACGAAAATCCATCGAAGATTCAAATACGCGACTACAGCAAAGAACGTGTAATAACCAACTTGTCCCATCGTTGTCTTAAACAGTTCTCCTGTAATAAAGTTAGGAATTTGAATTTGCGGGATTAATGCCGTTTCATATCCCATATTTAAAAGAGGCAACAATACGACAGCATATAAAATAAATCCTGGTAAGCAATATGTAAAAAGAGTAGGTAAATACGTTACCGTTTTATATAAAATCGGACGTAATTTCACCTTCTGTCTTTTATGAGCGAAATACGAAATAATAATAAGCACCGCAAATTCTGTAAAGATAAGAAACAGTGCTAACAATGATAAAATTACGATTGCTAAGATCCCATAAGGCGTCTTTAAAAACGCTAATAATTCATCATTTGTCGCATTTGCATAACCACCAAAATACAATAACTTATTAAAAATGATTCCAAATAGTGGAACAAACACAATCGCTGCTAATAATTTATAAGCAAGTTGAAAAGTTAATACATTCCAAAAAGCAAATTTAACTGTTTGAAAGGAATGTCCTATTACTCCTGGTATAGATAGTTTTTTACGGTGTTGCATATATTCCTCCACATTCTAAAACGATATTTGAGATGGATTCCATATTTCCAGTTCTAATCCATCTTTTTAATAATAATAATAATAATATATTCCGCTTAACATGAACACTCTTATACATATAATGAAAAAAGTGATGGCTACTTCCCATCACTTTTTCATTTATTCTATTTTTTCTCTAGCCCTTGTCCAAATGCTTTCAAGAAGCTAAAACCGAATGTAATAGCTCTATTGATATCTGGATCTTTTAATACTTTAAAGAAATCCATCACTTTTGTTTTTTTACCACTATTTAATTCATCTGTTGCAAATTGCAATCCTGTAACTAAACTGGACGTAATTTGCTTCGTTATTTCTGGGTCAACTGAAGATAACGCTTCTCCTGCCCCCATCATATTGTTGAGTGCATTTTTAACTGGTTCACGATTTAATTGCTCCACAGCGATTTTTGAAACATCTTCCTTCGCAGCAAGTAAACTAATCGCTGCATCTAATATACCAGCCTTCTGCAACTGTGCTAAAAGCTGCATCGTTTCTTCTACTGCTTCACGATTATTAGATAGCTCATTTAGAAGTTCATCTGCTAATTGCTGTTTCTGTTCTTCCTCTGTTACAACTTTCTTTTTAATTATAGTAATTTCTTTCGCCACTATCTCCGCCCCCTAGTCCACAAGTGATACGTATTGTTTTCTTTGCCATTTTTGCTCGATTTCAACACCGTTTTGCGGATTACGCTTTTTATCTCTCGGGTTTGAAGATGGTAACGGACGATTCCCTTTTTCACGTAATACACGCATCTTTACCATCGTTTGTTTATACGCTGGTGTACACGTATAAAGATCTGTCGCCGTTCCAGTTAAAATATTGATTGCCTCTTCATTTACCGTTGCATGCATCGGTAAATATAGCTCTTTCCCCGTTACACGATCTGTAACAAGTGCCTGTACTTTAATTTTCCCAAATGGTGATGCTAATTCTACAAGGCCACCATCTTTCACATTGCGCTCTAGGGCAAGTTCAGACGAGATTTCAACGAACACTTCAGATACTTTAGATAAAATACCAGCCGATTTATTCGTCATATTCCCTTCGTGGAAATGTTCTAACATACGTCCATTATTTAAAAGTAAATCATACTCATCTGGCGCTACAACTGGTGGTACCCATTCATCTAATGATAGACGAGCTAGTTTATCCGGGAAGTTAAATCCATGCACATATAATAGCGGTGTATCGCTACCATCATGGCTACCCCAACATAAACTATTCCATCCTTCTAAACGATCGTATGTTGCCTGAGAATATAAAGGTGCAAGCGATGCAATTTCATCCATGATTTCACTTGGACTTTCATAATTCCAGTCCCCGCCAAGTGCACGAGCTACTTTTTGTAAAATCCACCAGTCTGGCTTTGAATCACCAAGCGGCTTCAATACTTCATATAATCTTTGAATACGGCGCTCTGTATTTGTAAATGTTCCCTCTTTTTCTAAGCTTGGTGCTGCCGGTAAAATAACATCAGCAAAACGAGCTGTTTTCGATAAGAACATATCTTGAACAACAAGGAAATCTAAATTCGCTAAAATATGTTGTACATGGTTGGCATTCGAATCTACTAAAGCCATTTCTTCACCCATAACATACATACCACGCAGTTTTCCTTCATCTGCCGCAAGTAACATTGCAATATTATTTAAACCTGGTGCTTTCGGAATTGTAGTACCGTATGCTTTTTCAAATTTCGCACGGAGCGCATCATCTGAAACCGCTTGGTAACCTGGAAGCCAGTTTGGTAATGTTGCCATATCACAAGCGCCTTGTACGTTATTATGTCCGCGTAATGGATATGCTCCTGCACCAGGACGACGATAGTTACCCGTAACAAGCAATAGATTTGAAATTGCTGCTGAAGTTGTACTTCCTCCAGTATTTTGAGTTACACCCATTCCCCAAAGTACACAAGTACCATCTGCTTCATATACCATACGAGCCATTTCTTTCAGATTTTCTTTCGAAATCCCCGTAATTTCTTCTGTATAATCAAGCGTATACTTTTCTACCATTTTGCTATATTCATCAAAATTCTTCACATTTTCAGCTATGAACTTTTTATCGTGCCAATCTTGATCAATAATATATTTCGTAATACCAGCGAGCCATACGTAATCAGTTCCTTGGCGCGGATGAATGAATAAATCCGCACGCTCTGCCATTTCATGTTTACGAAGGTCTGCCACAATTAATTTTTGGTCATGTAATTTATGAGCACGTTTTACACGCGTTGCAAGTACAGGATGTCCTTCTGTTGGATTTGCTCCAACGATAATGACAAGGCCTGCTTCCGCAATATCTTTCACTGTTCCAGCGTCCCCGCCCATACCGACAGTTTTAAATAAACCGTCTGTTGCTGGAGATTGACAATAACGGGAACAATTGTCTACATTATTCGTTCCATATATTTGACGGGCTAGTTTTTGCATAAGATAATTTTCTTCATTCGTTACTTTCGAAGAAGAAATAAATCCAAATGCATCACTTCCATATTCTGATTTAATATGCTGCATATTGGATGCAACAACTTCCAGAGCCTCTTCCCATGAAGCTTCAACAAACGTATCTCCTTGGCGAATTAATGGCTTTGTAATACGATCTTCACTGTTTACAAAATCCCATCCAAATTTGCCTTTTACACATGTGGAAATACCGTTAACCGGCGCATCTGAAACAGGCTGCACTTTCAAAATGTGGCGGTCTTTCGTCCATACTTCAAATGAACAACCTACACCACAAAATGTACAAACTGTTTTTGTTTTATTCACTTTCGTCTTACGCATCGCAGCCTCTACTTCTGAAACTGCTAAAATACTACTATATCCCGGCTCTACATCCTTTACAAAATCAATCATCGGATCTAACACATCCGGTTTCAATCCTGTCATGAATCCAGCTTCACCCAGCATTGTTTTTTCCATTAACGCATTACATGGACATACTGTTACACACTGCCCACAACTTACACAAGATGAGTCATTTATACTTACACCATTGTCCCATATAACACGTGGACGGTCTAAGCTCCAATCAATCGATATAGTTTCATTCACTTGTAAGTTTTGACATACTTCTACACACTGCCCACAAGCAATACATTGATTTGGATCATATCGATAAAATGGATGTGACATATCCACTTCACACGCACTTACTTTTGGCTCATACGGATATTTCTGTTCCTCAATTCCCATCATATGTACTGTATTATGGACTTTACAGTTACCATTATTGTTATCACAAACGGTACAATACAATAGATGATTTTCTAATATTCGATCCATTGCCTCAGTCTGTGCCTCTTTTGCACGCTGGGACTGTCTTTCGATATGCATACCGTTCTCTAATTTCGTTGAACAAGCACGCAATAACTTTCCATTTACTTCTACAATACACGTATCACAAGTTTGAATTGGATCTACTTCTGGTACATGACAAATTTGAGGATGTTCCAAATTACTCTCGTTAAATAATTGTAGTATCGTCTTTTCACCTGATGCAGAAAATTCTTTACCATCGACGGTTACACGGACTGTCTGTTCTGCCATAGTTTCCCCTCTCCTTACAACCAACTGTACAACACAATTATGAATCCGTTTTCATAATCGCATTACTGTACATATTTTTGAAACGCTCTACCCAAATACTTTCTTATGAAGTCGATTCTAGATGTTATAAGGTATAACTACGAAAGCTTGAAAATATCACTATTCTACAGTTCTATTATATCGTACATATACAATAATAACCAAAATAATCTGTGATCTTCTTGTTAATAGGTGTTTTTATTTTTTCCATTGTTTTATGATAAATGTGGGAGAGAAATACATTTAAAAGGGGAATTAAATATGGGGCCTACGCAAGAGACTTATACAATTGTACGTTATCAATCTGGTACATTTTCAAAACAACTTGATGAGATTGTTACAGAATCTCCTATTACTATTAAATTGAATGGTGAAGAATATGTAACAGTCGTATGCACACCAAATTATATTGAAGATATGGTAATTGGTTTTTTAATTTCTGAGGGGATTATTTCTTCCTATAAAGATGTTGAAGAACTATGGGTTCAAAAAGATAACGGAATTGTCCATGTAAAATCATCAAAAGTGAATCCGCTCTATCAAACTTTATATAATAAACGATACATCACTTCTTGCTGCGGAAAAGGTAGACAAGGTTTTATTTTCGTAAACGACGCAGCAAAAGCAAAAGACTTACATGATATACATGTAAAAATTACTCCTGAAGAATGCTTTCATTTAATGAATACCTTGCAACAATCTTCTACTACATTTCGCCAAACTGGCGGTGTTCACAATACCGCGCTATGTGATCGAAACAATATCCTCCTATCAAGAATGGATATTGGAAGACATAATGCATTAGATAAAATATATGGTCATTGTTTGCGTAACGATATATCCATTAAAGGAAAAATCATCGCATTTAGCGGACGTATTTCATCCGAAATTTTACTCAAAGTTTCAAAAATCGGATGTGAAATTGTTCTATCTAAATCCGCTCCAACAAAACTGGCATTGCAACTTGCCCATGATTTAGGCATTACAGTCGTAGGGTTTATTAGAAATGAATCTTGTAATATTTACACACATCCAAAACGAATTGATGGCTATCAATCCAATGTTTAAAAAATAACTCCTCAATCGAGGAGTTATTTTAGTTATAAAAATGTAACATATTAAACACTTGAATAGTTAACAAAGTTAATATATAATTTCATTACATAATTAAAACAAAACATTGTAGCATATATCTTTTCATTCTTTTACAAATTAAAAGAGAATACTAACAAAACATATACTCAATCTTATAAAAGTAATGGATTTATTTGAAATCCACCAGGGAGGTTACAACTATGGAAATTCGCTTATTAACAACAGAGGACGCAGAAATATATTTAAAAGTTTGTATGGAAGGTTTAACGAAGAATCCGGAAGCTTTTAGCTCTTCTTATGAAGATGTTCTTAAACATGAAAATCCTGTGGCTGCTATGGCTAAACGATTAAGCAATCCGGATAAGTATACTCTAGGTGTCTTCAAAGATAATGATTTAATTGGTATCGCTACTTTAGAAACAAAACCATTTATTAAACAAGAACATAAAGCAAAAATCGGTTCCGTTTTTGTTTCTCCAAAAGCGCGTGGCCTTGGAGCAGGACGAGCTCTAATTAAAGCAATTATTGAAAATGCCGATAAATTACATGTAGAACAACTTATGCTCGATGTTGTAGTTGGTAACGATGCAGCAAAAAAATTATATGAGTCATTAGGTTTCCAAACTTACGGCGTACAAGAGCGTTCATTAAAACATAACGGTCAATATTGGGACGAGGAACATATGGTTCTGTTCTTAAATGATTAATACTTCAATATAAAGTGAAACTTTACTCAGTGGGTGATTTTTCCATCCTCCACTGAGTATTAGCTGAATCAATCGGGCTTTTACGGGCAGTTATCGCCCACCTAACTCCCTCGCATTCGCTGAATTTTAAGATGGGAGTTACTGCCCACAAATAGCGGGGTAGTTTTCCAAAAACATCTTTCTTAATAAGAAAGATGTTTTTTTGCATTACAACAATGTAATCTTCATGTCACCTTTATCGATCGTACCAATCCTTACCATTTATTATACTAAAAATATAAAGTGAAACTTTACTCAGTGGGGAACTACATCCCACGCTGATCGCATGTACTTGATATATAGAGGAGAATGTGACATGAAACAAAACAAACGAGCTATGCTTTTAATATTTACTACAGCAATTGTAACTTCTGGGTTAGCAATTTTACCTTGGTTTATCATATAGGAATACTCCCCTAACAATGAAAAAAGCTGATTGCTTCTTAAGAAGCAATCAGCTTTTTTATTTTATAAAATCCCTAAAATTTTATTTACACAACTTATAATAATAACCATAGATACGGCAACACACATGACAACCGTATTACGATCTTGCTTTTCTTTTTTTGAAATTTCTTCTTTTGGATTCATGTGTATGATCTCCTTTTAAAAAAAGTGTGAGATAGGAAATTTTTCTTATCCGATGCGAGGTGAATACGAAAACCCTCTCTATCTCACATACACAATAGAATGGAATTGTCATTTTATAAATAAAATGACATGACGTTATGTCGCAACATAGGGTATTTTGTGTCGCTACGTTTTTTATTATAAAAAATAGTTGTGCAAAACTAGTGCATTTTTTATGTCAATTACTCCGAGCGAAAAAATCATCCCTCCATTCAATCACATAAAAAGAGTTTTTTATTATTTTCATGTAAACTATACAAGTAGAATGAACAGTTTGGGGTGCACAAGATTATGGTAAAAATTTTATTAGTAGACGATGAAGAACGTATGTTACGATTATTAGATCTATTCTTAAGCCCTCGCGGCTATTTTTGTATGAAAGCTACCTCTGGCCTTGAAGCACTAAAATTAATCGAACAAAAAGAATTCGATATTATTTTATTAGATGTTATGATGCCGAATATGGATGGATGGGATACTTGCTATCAAATTCGTCAAATTTCTAACGTTCCTATCATTATGTTAACAGCTCGCAACCAAAACTACGATATGGTGAAAGGCCTCACGATGGGCGCAGATGATTATATTACAAAACCATTTGATGAGCATGTATTAGTCGCACGAATCGAGGCTATATTACGCCGTACAAAAAAAGATGGCTTTGTTAGTTTCAATGGTATTGAGTGGGATAAAACGAAACATACCGTCACAGTGTACGATGAAAAAATCTCGCTAACTCCTATCGAATTTTCGTTACTCGGACTATTTTTGCAAAATACAAACCGTGCTTATAGCCGAGATGATTTAATCGAAAAAATTTGGGGCTATGAAACAGATATCGAATATAGAACAATTGATTCACACATTCGTAATATCCGTGATAAACTACGCAAAAAAGGATTTCCGATTGAAGATTACCTAGAAACGGTCTATAAAGTCGGATATAAATGGAAAAGTGAATAATTACTTCGGTCAGTGGGAAATCGTATACCACTGACTCTTTATTATGAATAAGGTATGGTGAGAAAATGAGTAAACTTTCCCTTAAAATTGGGACATACTTTTTAATATTAGCTTTATGTATTGAAACAATTGCTTTCGTATCTTTTTATAAAAGCCTTTCAACAATGCGTGTGAAAGAAGAAACCGATGCTCTATTAGAGAAAGGTAATCGGTATCGTGATAAGATTGTAAACCGTGCAAGATGGAATGATCATTCTAAACAACAGCAATACACAGAACGTCCTAAACACCCTCGGTATCAGGATTTCACTATCGAGCATGCGGCTGAAGATTTAATCGGTTCCGAATTAATTGCTAATACTGATATCACAATCATTATAACTGACAATAACGGCAAAATTATTTCTAACTCAGAACCCATAACGAAAGAAATGCAAAAACAACTTATTTGTAAAACAAAATCTATTCCAAAAAGCGGGTTAATTGTAGAAAGAAACTGGAAAAAATCAAAATTCATCTCAACAGTAAGTCCACTTGAAATTCAAGGATTTCAAGGTAATTTACATATGTTATTAAAAACATCTTTCTTAGAAAAGATGTTACTTAAACTCCTGCATCAATTTCTTATCATTAGTATTTTGACGATTATTTTAACAACTATTTCTGTCTTTGTTTTTTCTAAACTTATTACAGATCCTCTTATAAAAATGAAGAGAGCGACAGAAAAAATATCAAAATTAAACAAGCCAATTCAATTAGGTATTAAACGAAATGATGAACTCGGAAGTTTAGCAAAAACAATTGAAGATTTATCGAGTGAGCTTACGTATATGAAAAAAGAGCGCAATGAATTTCTCGCTAGTGTCGCTCATGAACTATTAACTCCATTGACCTATATGAAAGGTTATGCAAAGGTAGCAAAGAGAGACTCTTTAACAAAAGCGGAGCGAGAAGAATACTTACAAATCATTGAGGATGAAACGGATAGTGTAACCGATCTCGTCCAAGATTTATTTATGCTTGTACAATTAGAACAACACCAATTTGTTATAAAAAAACAAAAAGTGCTTCTTCAGCCATTTTTAGAACGAATGGTTGAAAAGACAAAAACAACATTAACGAATAAGCAAATGCAACTTCATGTATATTGCAAAGATGATTTAGAAGTTTGTATAGACGAAAGACGTATGGAACAAGTTATGTTAAATTTATTACACAACGCTTATCAACATTCGCCAGAAAACACATCCATTACGATACGTGTACTCATAGAAACAGATTCTTTTACAATAAGTGTACAAGATGAAGGTGAAGGTATTCCTGAAGAAGATATCCCGCATATTTTTGACCGTTTTTATCGTGTTGATAAATCTAGAACACGAGCTACAGGCGGAAAAGGCATCGGGCTAGCTGTTGCAAAGGAAATTGTAGAATTGCATAACGGTTCTATTCTAGTAACAAGCCAATTAGGAGCGGGAACAAACTTTATAATCGAGCTACCTTTTGAATAATATGCGTGTGAAAACACCAGTAGTAGTAAACACTACTGGTGTTATTTTGTTCATAAAAACAGCTCATATAAGCTAAGCTTTTGAAATTATTCTTATTTCAATATAAAATAAAGGTACATTTGCAAAGATTTGGAGGGTGATATAATTGGATATCCATGTATTAACAAAAGACGAAGCAGAAATTTACTTAGAACTTCGCGTAGAAGGATTAAAGCAAAACCCTGAAGCATTCAGCTCTTCTTATGAAGATATTATTAATAAAGAGTGTGCGATTGAATATAAAGCACAAAAATTAGCACAAGATGAAAACTATACGCTAGGTGCATTTAAAGATGGAAAATTAATCGGGGTTGCAACACTGGAAACGAAACCATATGTAAAACAAGAACATAAAGCTAAAATCGGTTCTGTATATGTATCTCCAAAAGCACGCGGACTTGGAGCAGGAAAAGCACTTATTAAAGAATGTCTTGAGCTTGCTAAATCTTTAGAAGTAGAACAAGTTATGCTTGATGTTGTTGTTGGCAACGATGGAGCGAAAAAACTTTATGAATCATTAGGTTTTAAAACATTCGGTGTACAAGAACGTTCATTAAAATATAACGGACAATATTGGGACGAAGAGCATATGGTCTTATTCTTAGATGAAAATAAATAATAAAAAACATCCTCATGTTTGGAGGATGTTTTTTACTTTCTTGTAAACCATGCCGTGTGTAATAATTGAATCGCTTTCGCAATCTCTTCCTCTGATAATATCGCAAACCCAAGTAAAACTACACTCTCAGGCGCCATACCGTCTTTATAGTACGTAGACACAGGATATATTTTAATACTATATTTCGCAGCTTCTTGAATTAATTCTTCTTCCCGCATTCCATTATGCACTTTTAATAAAATGTGTAATCCCGAATCTTCTCCTATCACTTCAACACGATTAGAGAAATACTTCTCTATTTCAAAAACAAGTCTATCTCTCTTCTTTCGGTAGACAACACGCATTTTATGAATATGTTTTTCCCAATATCCTTCATTTAAAAATCTTCTAATCACTTCTTGATCTATTCTTGAAACACTTTGTGTATAAAATAAATATTGCTGTTGATACTTTTTAATTAATTTCTTCGGCAACACCATATAGCTCATCCGTAGCGATGGCAATAATGCTTTAGATAGCGTCCCCATATAAATAACTTTCCCCTCTGTATCTAACCCTTGCAGCGCCGGTATAGGCTTTCCAGAATAACGAAATTCACTATCGTAATCATCTTCAATAATATACCTGCTCTCTTCTTTCTTTGCCCATTGTAAAAGCTGCATCCTTCTCGTAATAGGCATAATCATTCCATATGGAAACTGATGGGAAGGTGTAACAAATACAACATTCGCATTGCTATTTTCTAAATCTGCAATACAAATTCCATCTCTATCTAAAGATAACATTTTGACTCTTGCTTCTCCCTGTTCAAAAACAACCATCTTCCTATGATACCCTGGGTTTTCAACTGCATAATTGCTTCCCTTTAACAATTGAAACAATAGTTTCACTAATATTTGTGTTCCCGCTCCTAATACAATTTGACTAGCTGAACAACGCACACCTCTAGATTCATACAAATAATTCGTAATCTCTTCTCTTAAGCTTGCTTCCCCTTGAGGGTGTCCTAGAAAGAGAAGTTCGTTATTATGCGGCTGCCATACTTCATTTACAATTTTCCGATACATATTAAATGGAAAAGCATTTGTATCAATTCCTGTTTGTGTAAAGTCAAATTTATAACGCTTCTCCTGAAACGGGACTTCTTCTATCCTCTCTTCGCTATCCTCTACATGAACCATTTGCTCAATCTTGCATACAAAATAACCTTTTCTCGATATCGACTCAATATAACCTTCTGCAAGTAATTGTTCGTACGCTGCCTCTACTGTATTTTTACTTACCTGTAAATGTATCGCTAACTTTCGCTTAGCCGGTAATTTCGTAAAAGGGACAATCGATCCATCTTTAATCTCTTTTTTTATATACTCATACAATTGCACATACAATGCCTTTTTACTATTCACATTTAAATTAGGCGTTAATTCTAACATAATATCTGACCCCTTAATAAAATTAAAATTTGATACTTTTTACAGTACCAGATTTTATATATAATTCCTTTTATCATGTCACACATCAAAAATCAAATACCGGAGAGGAGAAACATGATAATGAACAATGGTAGACGTATCGGACTCATTATGATTATTACAGGGGCTACATTATGGGGATTATCTGGTCCAATGATTCAGTGGCTATTTCAGCATACTAATGTATCCTCAATTGATTTTTTAACAATTCGATTGTTACTTGCAGGAATATTTATTTTGTCTTTCTTACTTATAAAGAAACAAAACATATTTCAAATTTGGAAACATCCTAGATATTCTATACAACTTATTATTTTCTCTATTCTCGGCATGCTCGGTGCACAATACGCCTTTATCGAAACGGTTCATATTAGTAACGCGGTCACTGCAACGCTATTTCAATTTCTAGGTCCTGTTCTTATTACCGTGTATGTTGCATTTGAACAAAGAAAATTCCCTGCTTCCATGCAACTATTCGCAATTATAGCCGCGCTAATAGGAACATACTTTATTATTACAAATGGCTCAATTGAAAATATTGTTTTATCTAAAGAAGCTATTATTTTTGGACTATTAACAGCAATCGGATTTGCATTTTATACCCTTCATCCGGCTTCTCTCATTAAAGAATGCGGGACAACTGTAGTAATTGGTTGGGGGATGTTAATCGGAGGAATTGCACTACTTATTTATAATCGTTCATTCGGGTGGAATCAATTTTCACAAACCCTTACACTGAAAACTTTTTCTATGCTTATTCTTATCATTGTTAGTGGTACCCTTTCTTTCCTTCTATATATCGGTAGTCTTAAATATTTAGCAGCAACAGAAACAAGCATTTTATCTAGCATTGAACCCCTTGTAGCTGCCATCGTTTCAATCACTTGGCTAAATGAAGCTTTTGGAGCATACCAATTATTAGGCGGCGTATGTATCGTTCTGTCCGTTATTTTTTTGACGATGCCTCAAAAAGAAACCGAACCAACCTATACAACGGAACAAATATAAAATGAAACTTTAATTAGTGGGGCTATCTCCCACTGATTATTAACCTACACCAATCGGGCTTTACGGGATAAAAAATGTCAAAAGAGGTCGTACAAAACTTACGACCTCTTTTTATACTTTAAAGGAATTGTCCCGCCTTCTAGCAAATACAATTACACTAACAATAAAAACTAGGAGTGTGGCACCATGAAAAAAATCGGAACTATGCTACTTCTCTCCCTCCTCATCACTGGATGCACACAAACTCAACCGGATTCAAAAGAACAAAAAAAAGACGTAATAGCAACTTCATCCACTCAAGTGAACGCACCTTCCTTCTTTCACCTTAGTGTTTTAAAAGATGTAAATTGGGAAGAAGCCCCCTCATTCATAGACGGAAAAATACCTTTAAAAGGCATCGAAGGAAAAATCGCAATGGCTGATAGTCCTATTATCGCAAATGAACAAAATGAAATAATGTGGTACTTTCTAGATTCTGAAATACCTACTGGAAAATTGTCTATTATTGCACTAAAACAAGGATCTGTAACTCCAACACCAGTACTCTTTCAAAAAGAAATTTCCAAACAAACTTGGACTACTTCAAATACAATCAATTCTACTACAAGCGAACTCCCTCTCGCTATGTCACTACCTTCATCTGGATTATGGTTATTAAATATCTATGTGAATGAAAAATATTATGATCAGTTTGTAATCACCGCTAAGTAAAGTGACAAAAATAAACCACTTTCTTACAACAATGTAATTTCTACGTCATGTACTTCGATAGTTGAATTATCTCTCTTCTCTTATACTTAAAGTAAGAAATGAAGCGAGGAGAGATGAGAGATGAAAAAAATGATAGAAGTAATCGTAGCAGTAACTGAGGTTTTAGTGAATGGTAAACAAGTTGCAATGGAATTAAATAAATAGTGAAGAAACATAAATAATTCTACACTTCTTCATTATTTTGATTTCTTATCTCAAAAAAGCAGTGCCTTTTAGGCACTGCTTTTAGCTATTAATAACGTGGTATTTTCGTAATTTGTGCCACGCCTGAATCAATAGCTGCTTTCGCTACTGCTTCCGCAACACTTGGAACAACTCTTTTATCTAATGGATTCGGGATTACATAATTCGCATTACGTTCTTCATCAGTAATGATGTTAGCGATCCCATATGCTGCCGCTAATTTCATCTCTTCTGTAATATCAGTTGCGCGCACATCTAACGCACCGCGGAATATTCCGGGAAACGCCAATACATTATTTACTTGATTCGCATAATCCGAGCGCCCAGTTCCTACTACAGCTGCCCCAGCCTCTAATGCATCCTCAGGGAAGATTTCTGGAATTGGATTTGCCATTGCAAACACAATTGCTTTCTCATTCATCGTCTGTACAAGTTCTTTCGTTAATACGTTAGGAGCAGATACGCCAATAAAAATATCAGCTTGGTTAATCGCTTCTTTTAACGTTCCACGCACATGTTCACGATTTGTCTTTTTTGAAACTTCAATTTGCGCTTCGTTCATCCATGTTTCACCTTCACAAACAATACCTTCTAGGCTAACTAGCGTAATGTGCTTTGCACCAGCCTTTAATAATAATTTTCCAATTGCAATTCCTGCCGAACCCGCACCGTTAATAACGATTTTCACATTATCCATTTGTTTGCTAACAACTTTTAATGCATTAATAACAGCTGCTAAAACGACAATAGCTGTTCCATGTTGATCATCATGGAATACAGGAATATTCGTTTCTTCTTTTAATCGTTTTTCAATTTCAAAACAACGCGGTGCTGCAATATCTTCTAAATTAATCCCTGCAAATGTAGGCTCTAAATTTTTCACAAGGGTAACGATTTCATCTACATCCGTTGTGCCTAAACATAATGGGAAAGCATCTACATTCGCAAACTTCTTAAACAAAATACTTTTTCCTTCCATAACAGGCATAGCCGCTTTCGGTCCAATGTTTCCTAAACCGAGTACCGCTGTTCCATCTGAGACAACTGCCACCATATTACCACGTGCTGTATAGTCATACACCGTTTCTTCATCTGCCGCAATTGCTTTACAAGACTCCGCTACACCTGGTGTATACGTCAGGCTTAAATCATCCGCTGAATTTACTTCTACTTTACTTGTAATTTCAATTTTCCCTACTAATTCTTTATGCAATAACAATGATCTTTCATTAATTTGATTTGCTAACATACTTATAATCTCCCCTTAATTTGACAAGCTAGCTATATGAATATAGCTAGCTTGTTTAATCATGAAAACATCTTTAATAATATTGTCGCTGTTACAACCATTGCCGCTCCGCCTAAACGAGTCGAAATTTGCGCGAACGGCATTAATTCCATACGATTTGAAGCTGATAAAATAGCAACATCTCCAGTTCCACCTAAACCGCTATGACATCCAGTTACAATCGCTGATTCAACTGGATACATTTTCATCACTTTCCCTACAAGAAAACCTGATGCTACCATTGTAAGAACAACCGATGCGCACACAACAACATATCCTACTGAAAGAACTGCTGCTACGTCTTTTAACGGAATATATAGCAATCCTAATCCAACCATTAAAGGCCAAGTTAAGTTCTTCGAAATAAATTTATATAAATGGAATGCTCCTTGCTCCATTTTTGCTGGCATTAATTTAAAGTATTTCACAAGCGCTGCTGAGAAAATCATAATGATTGCCCCAGGAATACCAATGAACTTAGAAGCAAATCCTCCGAAGATGAAGAACGTACACGCAATTAATAAACCTGCTCCCATTAATGAGAAGTCAATTGGCTTCTCTGTATTTTGTTCTTTTAATAATTCTGCTTGATTGTCTGTTTTCACTAATACACCGTTACCACTAAGCTCCGGTTTCTTCTCACCTAAACGCTTCATATACCCTGCACTTACAATTGCGAACATATTTCCAATAATAGCTGCTGGAATAAGCTGTGATACAAACGTTGCTGATGATTCATTTAAAATATCACTATAAGCTAGCGACAATGGTAAAATCCCTTCCCCGATACCACCACTCACAATTGGTACGATGATAAAGAAGAATGTGTGCTTCATTTCAAATCCAAATAATGAACCGACCAATAATCCTACTGCTACAGAAGCTAACGTCCCTACTACTAAAGGAATAAACATACGAACGAAACCTTGTACTAACACTTTACGGTTCATTCCTAAAATACTTCCGACTACTAAACAAGAAATATATAAATATAAAAAGTTCGATTTTTTCATTAACATAGTCGCAGCTTCCATTGAAGCTGGATTCATCCAGTTAAAAAATACAAGTAATGATGGAATAAATAACGAAAGTATTGCTGGACCACCGATATTTTTTAAAATTGGAATTCTCATCCCAATATCGCCTAAGAAAATCCCCATGATCATAATAACTGCAAATCCACCAATCATATCTGCTGGCAATTTATTATATACAGATGCCCCATAAATAATAGCAGCCAATACTACATATAACGGTAAAGGTATAACACCGATTTTTACATTCATAATTTTAGAAGCGAAAGATTCTCTTTGTACTTCATTTCCTTCAGAAAATGATACCGCTTCCACATTCTTTTGAATTCCCATATGGCACCCCCTCGTTTTCTTAATAACAATATTAAAACGCTTTCAATAGTAAAAATAGTTTTTGTAAGTTTTGTAATTGATTTTGTAATTAAAAAAAGTATAAGCGACTTATGTTAAGTCGCTTATACGTAAAACTCTATTTTCTTTTGATCAACACATCTTAATTTACTTACAGGTCTTCCCACATGTTGGTACATCATTTCGTTTTCTAACACCCCAATGTCAGTCAGAAACATTACATATTTTCGAATAGAAACTCTTGAAATTCCAACTAATTGTGCCATTTCATCTGTTGTAAATACTCTTCCATTCAGAGACTCGATCTTCTGCCAAATTAATTGCAACGTTTGCTTCGTTAACCCTTTTGGAAGCTCTTTCGTCACAGTAGGCTCTCTTTTTTCTTTTTGTAAAATTAATGAATCTAATTCCGATTGACTAATTTTTTGTTGTTCTTTCATGAAAGTAAGTTTTTCTCGATATATAGTTAATGCCTCTTTAAATCGTTCAAATGTAAATGGTTTAATTAAATAATCTACTACGCCATATTGTAATGCTTTTTTTATACTTCCCATATCATGTACAGCTGAAATCATTATAATATCGCTTTCTTTTTCTTGGTTCCGGATATACATTAAAAGCTCAAAACCAGTCTCTTCAGGCATAAAAATATCAAGTAATACTAAATCTACTCGTGATTTCTCTAATATTTCTATCGCTGACTTTACTGAGTTAACTGCTTGAACAAGTTCAAATCCTCCTACTTGCTCTAAATAATGCGTATTTAACATTGCTACCATCGGGTCATCTTCTACAATTAAAACTTTAATCATATTTGCCTCTCATCCCTACCTTTAGGTATTTCAATCGTTATCGTTGTTCCCTTTCCTACTAATGAATGCATATGAATTTCCCCATTTATTCGCTGTATACTTTCTTTTACAAGATACAAACCATAACCGCGGTTATCTCCCTTTGTGGAATAACCTTTCGTAAATAATTCCTCTATTTCTTTTTCTTGTATACCTTTTCCCGTATCTTGCACTGTAATAGTTAGTATATCCCCATGTTGTATCTTAACTTCAACTCGCTTCTTTTCACAATTCGTAACTGCCTCTAATGCATTATCAATTAAATTTCCGACAATCGTAATAAGTTCATGAGTAATACTTTCAACATCTATTTCCGGCATGTAAGAATCTTCACTTATAATTAATTTTATATTTTTCTCTCTAGCATAGCTGAGCTTACCTAGTAAAAAACCAGCAAATACTGGACTTTTTATTCTTTTCATCACTCCACCAATTTCATATTGATGCTCTGATACCATGCCGCTTATATACTTCTGTAATTCTTCATACTGTTTCATATGTGTAAGCCCTAATACGACATGCATCTTATTCATAAACTCATGAGATTGTGCCCGTAATGCTTCTGCATATAGTCTAATACCAGTTAGTTCCTCTGCTAGTTTTCTAATCTCTGTTTTATCACGAAATGTTGCAATTGCACCAACTATTTCTCCTTTTACATATAAAGGAACTCGATTCGTCACAATCGTAATTCCATAAATATTTTGTTCTTCGTTTAATTGTACTTCTCCCGTTTGCAATACTTCTTTTATACGTGAATTTGGCATATACAACTCAACATCTTTACCGATAAAATCTTCTTCAAGTCCGCTTTTTTTAAATAGACGTTTCGCTTCATTATTAATTAACGTTACTCTAGCCTCTTTATCTACAGCAATAATACCTTCCTTTACAGATTGTAGCATCGTATTTCTTTCTTCAAGAATTTTTGCTATCCTGTGCGGCTCAAGACCGAATAAACTTTTCTTTATATGTCTAGCTAGCAATATTGCTCCTATAATTCCGACTAATACACCCACTCCGACACCAATATAAATAATATGTCTACTTTCCTTAACTCTCTCTTTTACATTATCTGCTGAAATACCAACAGCCACTGCTCCAAGTTGTTCACCTGTTTCAGAAAATATTGGTACAAACACTCGCATGGAAATACCTAAAGTTCCTTCTGCTAACGATACATGTTCTTTTCCTTTCAATGCAGGCCCTTCATCTCCCCCAATAAAATGATGCCCTATTTTTTGAGGATTTGGATGTGACTTTCTTATTCCATTCATGTCCATAACTACAATAAATTGAACACCTGTGTTTTGTAATATTCTATTTGTATACGTTTGGATTGCAGAGGTATCTGCTTTCCCAACCAAACCATCGATTACAATCGAATCATTCGCCACAATGTGTGCAATTGTTTTTGCTTTCTCTGCTTGGCTATCCTCCGTCGTCCGTTCTACATTATGACTAATTAATATATCTGTCACAAGTAAAGAAAAAATTACAACTGTACAAACTAACAATGTAATCGTTTTCCATAAATTCCATAGTCTTTTTCTTTTTTTCATCCTGTTAATGACTCCCCTAATTGCTGAATAGAAAAATAAGTAAGGTGATATTATTTTCACCTTACTTATCTGCTGTTATTATACTTTAAATTTACTAGTCATCGCTTGTAGTTCTTCTGCCATCTCAGCTAAGTTTTGCGAAGCTGAACTAATTTCCTCCATGGAATTAACCTGTTCTTCTGTTGAAGCTGCAACACTTTGCATACTAGCTGTATTTTCTTCTGCAGCAGCTGCAATTTCATCAATAGCATTTGTCACTTCATTTGCATCTCCAGCAATTCTCTTCGTTGTTTCTACCATTTGATTAACTTGAGAAACAATATGTGTAGTAGAACTTAAAATTTCCGTAAAACTTACTTTCGTTTTTGTTACAACATCAAGGCCTTGTTGAACTTCTCCATTCACATTATCCATCGCCTTAACAGTATGTTCAATATCCGCCTTAATTTCTGCAATTAAATTTGCAATCTCTCCAGATGACTCTCCTGATTGCTCTGCTAATTTTCTAACCTCATCTGCTACAATAGCAAATCCTCGTCCCTGTTCACCTGCTCTTGCTGCTTCAATAGCCGCATTTAAAGCTAATAAGTTTGTTTGAGTTGCAATGTTTTGAATTGCTTCAGAAATAGCTCCTACTTGCTTTGATTTCTCATCAAGAAGTTTAATAATAGCATCTGACTCGGATACCGACCTAGAAATAGACTGCATTTGTTTTGCGGTTTGTTCAACTAAATCTTCTCCCTCTTCAGCTCTTTCACGGGCATGTAATGAGGAAATAGAAATTGACTCTGCGCTTCCAGTTACATCTTGAATTGCTGTATTTACTTGTTGTAATGTAGCCGCACCTTCTTCAACACCTTGACTTTGTGACTCAGCCCCACCTGATACTTGTTCCATCGCAATTGTAATTTGATCTGTCGCATCATTTGCTTGCTGTACGCTCGCTGTTAACTCTTCAGCCGATGCTGCAACATGTTCTGCTGAAAAGCTAATTTGGGTAATAACATCCTGTAAAGACATAGACATTTCATTAAATGAATTCCCTAATTTCCCTATGTCATCCTTGGAATGGATTGTAATTTTCTCTGTTAAATCTCCCTTACTAATTTTATATGCCGATTCAGCTATTTTTCGTAATGGCCCTGTAATAGACTTTGTAATGAAATAAATTAATATACTACCAAATGCAATAGCAATAGCAATGACAATCAAAGTCTTATAAAACACTGGACTGGCAGCTTGGTTAATTTCTTCATCGAACATAACACCAACTACTTTCCAGCCTGTTTTCTCATTTGTTGCAAAGATTAAATTCTTTTTATCATCTTGTTCTGTATAAGACACATTTCCTTGTTTTTCTTCATAAATTGATTTAATCCAAGGATCAGTAACTTTTGCACCTGGTTTTCTAGATGGATGACTAACAATTTGCTTATTTTGATCTAAAATAACTGCATAACCTTTTTCACCAATATTAATCATTTTGGAAATTTTTAAGATGTTATCTAAATTTAAGTTAATTCCTATAACACCTTTACCATCTTTTACTTCTTTAGCAATTGTCACTACCATATTTTTGGTAGATGCTGATTGATATGGTGAAGTAACAATTACTTTCCCTTTATTTTCATGTGCTTCTTTATACCAAGATCTATCTCTTGGATTGTATCCATCAGCCATTTGGATAAATGGTTCTCTTATAAACTTTCCCGTCTCTGTTCCAATATAAATACCTTCTACTTCTGGATGAAGTTTTATATATTGCGCTAGCTTCGTTCTTACTATTTCTTCCTGTCCATTTAGATATGTATCTTCTGTTAAGATGTCTGCAAAGTACGTCGCATCAACAAATTTCTCTTCTATATTTTGAGAAATAACAGTATTTAAAATCGAAATATTCTCCTTTGCTTTAGCTGTCATTTGATGTTCAAAATTTGTTTTGGCAGTTTGATATGAAACACCACCAATAATAATTCCTGGTATAGTTAAAATAATAAAGAATGAAATGATTAATTTTTTATTGATACTCATACATTTAACCCAGTTAAATATTTTTTGCATAATAAGCCTCCTTTATGTAATGTGGATACTTGTGTCATTTTATACAATTAACATGCATAAAACAATATATAATGATAACATGTAAATTTTTCGTCAATTATGCATCTTTGCATATCCACTCCTTATACGTATTTTAATCATAAAAATAAGAGAACTTTAGCATTATATATGCTAAAGTTCTCTTATTTCTTAACAGCTTCTACTCTATAAAACTTCTCTTATAATCCTTAAATCTTTACCCTTCGCCTTATAGTCATATTACTAAAACTCTTCGTCCTAATTTATTTGACGCTCTTTACATAACTAATTGCCTGACTTCCCATTTGTACCCATGCCTGTTCAAAGGTTTCTCTCGGTACTTTTACATCTAAGCTATCCTCAAGTGGATCTCGAATATATACAAATTCCTGATCATATCCAATAAGTACAACACAATGTTCATTATACGTAATAGAAACATCTCCACTATTTGTTTCCCATGTAGTAAATTCAGCTGCATCTAATGGTGCAAATGTTGCATTTGTAATCATGACTACAGGTTGCCCTGCTTTTATCCTCTTATAAATTTCTTCTATATTCTTCCCTGTTAAGTCTACAGCTTTATTAGGTAAATATTTTTCCGCTAACTGAAAAAGTGGCCCATGATATACACCATATCCCGATTCAGAAAATGTATAAATATTACCTACAAATCCTTCATTTGGATTCCCGCGCACACCATCGTCTATAAAATCAACTTTTTTTATTTCATTTGCTAATGTCATCTTATCCACTGAAACACCAGCGTATTGTAACATCATCGCTAAGCTTGTCACTTCACAGCCTCTATCTAGCTCTGGTAGTTGCTGAATTAATGGTACACTTGATAAAATGACCTTTTCATCATTATTACTAAATTCCGGTTCTTTCCCGTTTTGTATATTGAAGAATGTCCACTTCTCCCCATACTTTGTAATTCCATTTGTATATACACTCCATACCGCTATAGCTAGTAATGCTATACATATATACCACTTAAACCTCCGTATCACTCTCACGCCCTTTTTAGTTCGTTAAATAAGAATAAAATGCGTCAGCATCCGTTCGAATCACTGGTACAAAATTTAGTTCTTTTTCTCTCTCAGGTTGATCTTTTTTTATTTTTTCTGTTAGCTCTTGAATATTCATGTTCGCTTTGTCCATATTAAGCTCATCTGCCAATTGTAGCACCTTTTGTTCATTAATTTCTCTTAATACTTGATATATATCTTTCCCATATAAATTAATATGATATTTTTTTGCTTCTTCCTGCACTTTTTGTTCGTACACCTCTTGTGCTAACACTTCTATCTCTTTTCCTTTTGGTGAAATACCTAACTTCCCTGCTTCCTCTCTTACTTTCGTTCCATAGATTTCTTCTGCAATGTCCTCTATTTCTTTTCCATTTGTCGAAATACCTAATTTATCCGCTTCATCATTAATTTTAATCGTATTAATTTGATTAATTAAATTTACAATTGATGTATTTTCTATAGATATGCCTAGTTTTAACGCTTCTTGCTTTACTTTTGTTTCATAGATTTCTTCTGACAGCGTCCCAACATCTTTTCCTTCAATCGAAATTCCTAGCTGCTTCGCTTCTCTTCCTACTTCTGTCTCATGAATTTCTTTTTCTAACGTAATTTGTTCTTTCCCTTCCGTTTCAATACCTAGATTCTCTGCCTTTTCTTCTGTATGCACAGCATGTATCTTTCCATTATTTAATTGTTCTTTACTACGTTGTGTGTAATCTGTCTTTCCTTTTGATGTTTCAGAAGGAGAGGCACCCCCTAATATACTTAAGCTCATTACTCCAATAGTGAATACCGTCATCATTTTCTTTTTCAAAATTAATTCCTCCCTCTTATACTTTCTTTCCCATCATTCCCCTAGTTTTTTTAATACTATACATACATCTCATCGCTGCTTGAGATAACATTATGATTGATAAACCCCACTCACATACACCTAGTCTCTTCTTCATGTAACGAACTTTCTTCATGCCATATATAATATAAATAGTTTCTTAACTTTGTCTTAAAAAAAGACGACCTTGTAAAAACAAGATCGTCTTCTTACTTATATTTTTTGGTTTTTAGGGAAAATCACTTCAAAACAAGTGCCATCTCCCCATTTGCTCTCTACTGATATTTTTCCGTAATGCTTTTCTACAATCCAATTTGCGATTGAAAGACCTAATCCAGCTCCTTCTGACGTACTTCTTGCTCTATCCCCTTGATAAAAACGATCAAATAATTTCGGAATATCTTCTTCTTTCACTCCTATCCCGTCATCTTTCACCTGTATGCGAATCGAACTACTCGTTTGCGTGCAATCAATTTGAATATGCCCGCCTTCGTTTGTATACTTCATCGCATTATCTAACAGTATGACCATCATTTGATGAATCCGCTCTCTATCAGCCATAAAAGATACGTCACGTTCTACTTTTAGTATCATTTCTTTTTCTTGATAAGAAGCAATCTCTTTATATGGAGCTACTATTTCTTCTAACAATTTATCAAGTTCAAATGTTTTTTTATCCATCTCAATTTGATTAGAATCAGAACGTGCTAGTAATAATAAATTACTAACGAGTTTTGATAACCGCCTACATTCTTTTGAAATTGTAGAAATATCCATCGCTTTTTCTTCTATCGTAGCGGATGGTGACTGAAATAACACATCCGTTTTTGATTGAATAACTGCAAGCGGTGTCCTTAATTCATGTGATGCATCAGAAACGAATTGCTGCTGTTTCTCCCATGAATTTTGAATAGGTACGAGTGCTCTGCCAGCTAAGAAAAAGCCGATTCCTATTGCACATAAACTTCCTATGCTACAACCTATAATAAGAATTAAAAATAAAGTATTTAACATTCCTTCTTCCGCTGTTATATCTCGCACGATTTGAACTATTTCTCCATCTTTTTGAAGCGAAAATGCTCTAAAATATCGTCCTTGTACTTTGATATCTTGTAACTCCCCTATTTTTTCCGGAGAAAACTTTTCCAAATTCTCTTCAAAAATTGAACGGAATTTACGATTATCGCCCTCTATTTTCACTATTTTCCCATTCCAAGTTATTCTAGTTACTCGCGGATCTCCAATTTGGATATTCTCCATACGTTTTCTTGGTGGTATTTTAACATCTAATTTTTCTCTATACTGAGCCATCATTTTTATAGATTGATCCACTTCATTATAAATACGCTTATATGTGTATGAATAAATAATACTACCTAATATACCTATTAATAGGATAAATACTAATGAATTCACTATAGTCAAACGAATGCGTGTCTTTTGAAACATACTTCCCTTTTTCATTGTTCTTTTAATATATATCCAATACCTCGAACAGTTTGAATATCTTTCTGATAACCGAATGGTTCTAATTTTTTACGCAAATGATGCACATACACTTCCACAATGGCTACTGTCGTATCTGAATCAAATCCCCAAACACGATCAAAAATTTGTTCACGCATTAAAATCTTCCCGCTATTTTGAATGAGATACTCTAGTAGCTCATATTGTTTCAATGTCAACTTAATACTTTGTCCATCTACTTGAACGTCTTTATCTTTTCCGAACAATTCAATCCCTTTATAACGAATCGTTTGCTGCGTTGTTAAACTACCACTTCTGCGTAGTAAAGCGCGAATTCTCGCTTTTAATTCAGGGGCCTGAAATGGCTTAACGATATAGTCATCTCCACCAAAATCCAATCCCTTCACCCGATCTTCTAAAGAATCTCTCGCTGTCAAAAACAGGACTGGTGTTTCAATCTTTTCATCACGTATTTTTTGAATTACTTCAAATCCATCCATCCCTGGCATCATCACATCCAGCAAAATTGCATCATATATATTTTGAAGCGCTAAAAACAATCCATCTTCTCCATTTATTGCCGTATCTACTTCAAATTCATCACGCAAAATTTGTACGATAGACTCTAATAACGAGGCATTATCTTCTACTACAAGTAAGCGCATGCTCTCACCTTCCATCAAATAGTTCAATTCTATTTATTATTACATTTCTTCTCTTCATAACAAAAGAATGTAGTTACATTACGTATTTTCATTTTTAACTATTTCCTTCTAAAATTTTGAAATTTTATTATAAAAACTTTGTCTTAAATTTAGCTTAATAAAAAATTGAAAGAAATAAGATTCCTCTTATCTCTTTCAATTTTTTATTACATATACCTTTTTACTCGGCAATTCCAAACAATTTAGCTGACCACCGTACACAGCCCCGCCATCAATTCCAATAATACGATTACTACCAAAATACACTCCGCACTCCTCACTACCATGAAGCGTTTTTGTTTCCGTATGCCCAAATACAACAACCTTTTCACCGCTATATCCATTATGAAATTCATTACGGATCCACATTAACGTATATGGTTCAGATTCAGAAACTCGTTTCATCGGTTCAACCCCATGCCTATCCACTTAAGAATGGAAACACAATGAACTTTCGTTCATATAACCAAAAAACTCTCGAAATATTTGGTATCTTTAAAAATGGGCATACCAAATAAACCTA
>NZ_JBPWAP010000065.1:0-26061 GCF_051776705.1 Bacillus cereus group sp. BceL291
ATCAGAGGAAGCCCTTCAAGGCGTTACCCTATCATTTGACTTCTCGAAATAATAGTTCTGCTGAATATTGAATCAGCGCCTAACCTTTTCAGTTAGGAACGTGTCGCACAGTTGTATCATTTAACTGTAGTTGTCCTACATAAGTTGAAAAGTACCTTGATAATATTTCATATCCTTTTTGAGACATCGTGTAATGAGGTGCTTCAAAGGCAACAGGATATAGTTTAGCATCTACAAGTTCTTGAATTCCTTTTTCAATATGATTTTTCGTATATTTTTCCTCGAATTCTTCCCCTTTTTTTACATATTGGTTATATGCCTCTATATTTGGAAAGTCATCTTTTGTCTTCGGTTTTTCATGCTTCGGTTGGCGAATTGGTTGATCTTTTTTGACATCCCAAAATTCAAAGCCCTCACCTGTTTCACTGTCATAAAATTGGTGAGTATAACCATGCATAATAATTGCTGCACCATCATCTTGCATAGAGCGTAAAAGATCAACTAGTTCTGGTTTATCTTTTAAATGTATTATCTTTCCTGTATCTGGATCTTTATATACCGGAATAACAGTAATCATGTAAGGCATCTTTTTCTCTTTTAGTAATTTAGCAATTTCTTTCAATTGATTTATATCTGCTGCTGGGTGAACATCCTCAAGACGTAAATAAGCTTCAACTTTATTTTTCGTTGGTTTTTGGCTGAAATAAGAAAATAACATTTCACCGACGTAATGAGACATCCAGTCAAAGAGGTTAGGTGTTGCGACATAATAAGATATTTCATGCTGAACGATTAGTGGGTTAGTGTTATTTGAGCTTAAAGCGTTAGCAAGCACAGTTCCATTCGTATCAAATGATTGAATTAATCGTTCCTCTTCTAAGGTATTTTTTAGCTTCTTTTCTGGATATTCAATTTTATTAACTCGTATATCGTCACTCTTCAATGTAATGAAAGAAAAACGCTTAGATAATTGTTCAACATTTTGTCCTAATACTAATAAAGGGCCGGAGAAGTTTTCTAGAAATTGTTTCGTTTCATCAGAAAACGCTTCTTTTGTTTCACCGATATAAACAATATGTGTATAGGAGGATACGTTATTAATTGAAGTTGCTTCTTTTAAGTTTTTTACGGTTATATCATTTGTAAAATGTCCTAATTGAGTATTAAGGATTTGGACATTATTTGAAACTTTATCGTCTTGTGTACTATACAAAACAAGTACTTTTGGTTTTGATGATGTTTGTGCAGAGGTGTAGGTAGGGATGAGTAGTAAAATGCTGAACAAGAGTGTTAGGCATTTTTTCATTTTGTACGCTCCTATTCTATATATAGAGTTCAGTTTACAATTATATACAAAAAATGCGTTATAGTCTATGAAAGTTACATTTTTGCACGTATTTACCAGCTGTTTTTTCACAAAATCGGTCTAAAGCATGATGATAATACGTATAGTTATTTGCTATGATAAAAGAGTAATAGAATGTAGGTAATTGTAAAGGGAAGGCTGAAAGGGGACAAATTTCAGCGGAGAAAGAGGTAGAGGTAGTGAAGAAATTCTTTGTAGGATTTTTAGTTGTTCTTGGAGTATATTTATATTTCCAAGGAAAGTCTGAAGGAATGGATAAGCTAGTGAATGGAACAAGCTATGTTGATTCAGAAGAAGCAAAACAGATGAAACAAATCATTATAGAGGAAGCGAAGAAAGTAAATCTTCCGGAATGGATACCTCTTGCAATTGCCGAGCATGAAAGTCGATTAAATCCAAGAAGTGTTGGAGATAATGGAACTTCATTTGGATTGTTTCAACTACACCGCGGCGGCGGGCTTGCACCAGAACATTTAACTGATGATGAGCTGAAAGATCCACGTACAAATGCGCAAATTGCAATGCCGCATTTAATGAAAGGATATAAGCGTGGGGTGCAAAAAGGTTTGACTGATTTTGCATTACTGAAATATATAGCGAATACATCTGGATGGCCAGGGAATTTAGGGCCAGAGTGGACGGATAATAACATGAAGTATAACATCGGATTAGAAGATGTGTACTATCGAAATAAAGGTGTAATAAAGTGAAACTTTAATCAGTGGGGGAGTCTGTTCATCCCCCGCTGATTATTAGTCTTCACCAATCGGGCTTTTACGAGCAGTTAATCTTCCGCCTAAATTCTAGCGTTTTCCGGATTTTGAGGTGGAAGTTTTACTGCTCGTTAATGCGGGGTAAAAGAGTAGGTTTTCTATACCTACTCTGTTTTTTTATGAATAATTTCATCCTTTTCTTTCGTGAAATACTGCGTGAGTTGTATTTTCACCTCTTCTAGTTTTGTAGAAACTTGCGGTATTTTATATCCTACATACAATGGTGAAACGACAAATCTAGGTACAACTTTACAAATGATTTTTCCATTTAAGTAATAGAAGAATAAGTTATAACTACTGCATCCTTTATGGAAATCTATCAGTATGTAACGTACAGTTTGCTGAATGTAATTTGCCATTTCATCTATATATGAAATATTATCAATGATTATATTGAATTCAGTGAAGCCAATAATGGGATGCTCTGAAATATTAAGCTCAATGCGTTCATTTTTTTGAACAATTACTCCTTGGAAATTTTCTTCTTCAATATTTTCAAGATAATTTACATATTTCATTCCGATAATTTGCATGTGTGCATGATGCAAACTTCCACCTGAAAATGGACCGTGATTTTTGTATAAAATTACAGATGCAAATTCTTCGTTCTTCTGTAAGTGTAACCAATGTTGAATAGAAAATTGCATTAATTTTCGCATATGTTCTTCTGTATATGTTGCGATATGATCTTCGCAATTATCCGTTTCAATCAGCACCGTTTGAAATGTATCTTGTAATGTAGGAAATTTATTTTTTAACCAAATAATAGAACCATCAGTTGCTAAAATATCCGTTAAATGTTCTTTATCGCAAAATGGACATGCAGCGCTTCTATTCCGAATACTTTCTGGTTTTTGTTTACCGATATCGTTTAAAAAATATAGTTGTTGTGTATCCATTTGTATATATGCCCCTTTAAAATATGTGTAAAAATCCCGCTTAATACATTCGGGAAAAGGAGAAGGAAATCCTCTAAAGACAATATGGAAAAAATAAAAGACAAGATATCCTCATTACGATAGGGTACCTTGTCTTTTATTTTTTCTCTAATAGTGTGTATGGATAATATAGAACATTTTCATTATTTTTCTTTTTTCTATTTTTTATTGTGTATAAAGTGATTGCTGTGCTTGCAATTATAATAATGGCTTTCTTCATATTCATATACCCCTTTTTATTGTTGGTTTAATTCTTGGCTAACTGCTTTTGCATCGACTAAAGCGTGTAAAATCATTTTCACCATGTTCATCATATTTCTTCACTCCTTTTTATAGTTCATTTAGTTCTTTTACAACTGCTTGTCCGTTCACTAATACCTCAAAGATTGCTTTTACGATTTCTTTCATCATGTTTGTTTCCTCCTTGTGTTTGTCACTCTTGTTTTACATCTTTATTGTATAGGGAGGCATCTTTTCGTACTATCGCTTTCCATTACGTGAACATAACAGTTTTGTAAGATTTGATGTCACTTATTGAAATGTTTAGTCTATCTTCATTATTTTCAGAAAAATGACTATTCAAACATGAAATTGGAAAGTATAATAAAGAAGTAAGTATTAAATTCCGTACGAAAGGGGTGAATGAGATGAAACGTTCTTTAGCTGCGCGTGCCAAATTTTTAGATTTTATCTATTTTTGTCGTGCGATTTTTCATGATGTAGTTGTTAACGGGATACGTATGCCCTTTTTTAACAATTGCATAGTGACTATTGAACGATAGAAATCTCTTCACCCATTTTTAATAAACGTGTGAAAAGGGAGCTATTTGGCTTCCTTTTTCTATGCCGAAAACCATGGGGAATGTTTCTTTCTCATGGTTTTTTATATTGAAAGGAGTACGGAAAATGACTATTTGTAGTGTAAATAATGTAACGAAATCTTTTGGTGGAAACATCATATTTGAAAATATATCGCTTGAAATAAAGAATGGTGAACGTGTTGGGTTAGTTGGTCGTAACGGTAGTGGGAAGACAACAATCTTTGGGCTTCTAACGGGAATGGAGAGTTTGGATGCAGGAGCCATTCATATGAAGAAAGGTACACGTATTGGTCATGTCGCACAAATTCCGAAGTTTGATGAGGCCATGACTGTATATGATGTATTGAGTTCCGCTTTTAAAGTAGAAAAGGAATTAGAAAAAGAAATGCATGTTCTAGAAAAAAATATGGCGGAGGAGCAGGAACAATCTTCTTTGAAAAAGCTAATGGAGAGGTACGGAATAATTCAAGAAAAATTTGCATTTCTCGGTGGTTATGAAATAGAGGCAAATATAATGAAGGTAGCAAATGGCTTACAAGTAACAGACTTATTTCCAAGAGTATTTACGGAATTAAGTGGAGGAGAACAGACGAAAGTAAGCCTTGCATATATGCTATTGCAGAAACCAGATTTACTTCTATTAGATGAACCAACAAATCATTTAGATTTGTTTGCAGTTGAATGGTTAGAGAAATTTTTAAAAGAATATAATGGAACAGTTATGGTTATTTCACACGATCGCTATTTCCTTGATGAAGTTGTAACGAAAATTTTTGATCTGGAAGATGGAGAGATTCACGTGTACCATACGAATTATTCTCAGTTCGTTGAGGAGAAGGAAGAAAGATTACTTCAAGAGTTTCAAGCTTATCAAGAGCAGCAAAAGAAAATAAAGAAAATGAAAGAAGCAATTAAGCGCCTACGTGAATGGGCAAATCAAGCGAATCCTCCGAATGAAGGATTGCATAAAAGAGCGAGGAATATGGAACGTGCGTTAGAGCGTATAGAGAAATTAAAGAGGCCAATTTTAGAAAGAAAACAGATGGGTCTTCAGTTTGAAGGGCAAGAGAGAAGCGGAAAAGATGTTGTTGTAATGAAAGAAGTGAGTAAAGGTTTTGCTGGCCGACCTTTATTTGAACAAGCGAATTTACATGTTCGTTTTCAAGAGCGTACTGCTATCGTTGGTCGTAATGGTACAGGAAAGACTACATTATTAAAACTACTATTAGAAGAAATAAATCCAGACGTTGGTGAAATTCGCATTGGCAGTAGTGTCAAAATTGGTTATTTATCACAACATGCATATGAAAATATGAAGAGTAATGTATTGGAAGCGTTTAGAGAGTATGTGGCTGTAACAGAAGGAGAAGCAAGACATATATTAGCTAAGTTTTTATTTTATGGTCCAGCGGTGTTTAAGAAAGTAACACAACTGAGCGGTGGAGAAAAAATGAGGTTAAGACTTGCGCAACTTATGTATCAAGACATCAATTTTCTAATTTTAGATGAGCCGACAAACCACCTTGATATTGAATCAAGGGAAGTTTTAGAAGAAGCCCTTGAGCAATATAATGGGACGATTTTAGCTGTTTCACACGATCGATATTTTTTAAATAAGTTATTTGAAAAGACGTACTGGATTGATAGATGCAAATTATTTGAGTTTGCAGGAAATTATGCATGGGCTCGTCAAAAGTGGGAGGAAAAGCTTGAGAAGCAAGTAATAAAGCAGAAACGCCAAGGGAGAAAAAGTGTTGAAACGGTTTCTGTAAAAGAGAAAGAAGCTAGGAATCTTGAAGAGATTGAAAATGAGTTAATGCATGTAGAAGAAGATATATATGCAATAGAATGTGGAATGGAACATGTAGCTGATGTTGAAAAACTTGAAAAATTATATGAGGAAAAAACGAAGAAAGAGTTGTTACGAGCAGATTTATATAATGAATTAGAGAATATTGTGGAGTAATGAGTAGAAAGCCACTTCCTTTCAGTTTTGCTGGAGGAAGTGGCTTTCTTCATAATGATATTTTGCTTTAAAGGTTAAATGAAGCGATGTGTTTCACGTGAAACAGTAACTTAGATAAATCCGTGTTCCTCAATTTGCATAGCTTGTGAAACATATGAAAATAATAAGGTGAAAAATAAATGTCATTAGTGGTTTTTGGATAGGAGTAATTACAAAAACAAAGGCTAATTATTTCCCGAGAGATAAAGTGAGGGCCTTTACGGGCACCCCGACCCAGACCTAATTTCTTTTGCTTTCGCTGAATTTTGAGGTGGGGGTCTTACTGCACGGCAAATAGCGGGATAAATATGTGTAACAGAGACTAGTGAATGGAAACGAAAAGAGAGCAAAGTTACAGCTTTACGCGCTGAACTCTGCTCTCTTTTTGCGTGGCATCTTCTCTCGTTGAAATTATAATAGCGATCCCGAGCATAATAAAAAAAGCTAAAAAGAGGACGAACTTTGGGAAGAACGGGAATAGTAATAGCGCTCCGACTATCATAATTGTTAATAATACGTAGTGCAGGACGTATTGGAATAGGTTGTCCATATTTTCGCCCCCTTTTTGGTAATTGGTTATTAGTATTCTATGTTTCATGCTGAAGGAATAGAAGTAGATTTTTAAGTTTTAATACGAATTATAGCTGAGTTTTCTTAAAGTATAAATGTAGAGTGGTAATTTTGGGAAAATTCTCAAAATATTTATTTAGAAAGAATTGACAAAACATAATGAACGATATAAGCTAATAACCATAAAGTCTACCGGAAAGGTCGGAATAAGATTGTTACCCCTCAAAAACATCTATTTTTTTCTGATTAAAACCGACTTTTCCGATTGGCTATAAATGTGCTGTGGGAGGCATACATAAGCTAATAAGTTCAAAGGGTATAACTATTAAACAGTTAGGGTGGGGACAATGAAGAAAAAGACAAAAAAATGGGCTGGTGTATTTTCAGTATTACTGAGTAGTTCGCTTGTGTTATCTGCTTGTGGGGGACAGGAGGATACGGCTTCTACAGAACCAGTAAAAAAGCAGGATTTAAAAGACTCTAAGATTGAATCAATTCCAGCTACAGATAAAAAGAAAAGTCCAGAGAAAGCAAATCAACGAAAAGATACTTTCATTACAGCCATTTCTAAGCCAGGGGGAGTTTTCCTTCCGTATTTCCAAGATAATGGTTGGGATGGAAATGTAACGTCGGTTATTTTTGCTTCATTAGTAACAACAGACAAACAAAGTAAACCTATTCCGGATCTTGCGGAAAAATGGGATATTTCTGCTGACCAGTTAACATATACATTCCATTTACGTAAAAATTTAAAATTTAGTGATGGGTCGCCTCTAACAGCGGATGACGTAGCATTTACATTAACACTACTTCATGATAAAGCGTATGAAGGTGGATTGGATATTGCTCAGTATGCTGTTAAAGGTGGGAAAGAATATAAAGAAGGAAAAGCAACTTCTATTGAAGGAATCCAAGTTGTTGATCCACAGACAATTAAAATTACAACTGAAAAAGTTAATTCACAGGCGCTAACGAATTTAGGTGGCCCAGTGCTATCAAAAGCTTATTATGGAAAAGATTATAAACAAAATACAAGTTTAGACTATTTAAAAGCATTATATGGGCAACCAATTGCAGCGGGTCCATATAAATTTGAAAAATATGTTCCAGGTCAAGAAGTCCGCTTTGTTGCTAACGAAAATTATTATGCAGGTAAACCAAAAATTAAAAACTTTATTTACAAAATCACATCAGGTGATACTGGATTCTAATTATTCCAAACAGGTGAACTGGACTATAGTGGGTTTAGAGCGAATCCTGAAAATATAGACCAATTAAAAGGATTAGAGTTTGCAAATATTAATCTTGAATCATCAAGTGATATTGCTTATATCTATGTAAATAATAAGAAGTCGTATTTGAAAGATAAAAGGGTACGCCAAGCACTTACTTATGGATTAGACCGTAAGAAGTATGTGGATACAGCTTTACAAGGCTATGGCTCTGTCGCTAACGTACCAATTGCTCCAGTTTCATGGGCATATACAGAAGAAGGTATTAATAAATATCCGCATGACGTAGAAAAGGCTAAAAAATTATTGGATGAGGCTGGTTGGAAAGTAGGTTCTGACGGGGTTCGTGAAAAAGATGGTCAAAAATTAAAATTAACATACTACGCATCAAATACAGGTAAAACAAATGATATCTTTATTCTGATTGCAAAAGAAAGTTACAAAGAAATTGGTGTTGAATTAAATCCAGAGTTGATGGACTTTAATACGATGCTTTCAAAAGTAGGAAAAGGTGACTACGATTTAGCGGCAGTTTCAACACCAGGAATTAGTGATCCAAGTGAAGTTGTAAGTGAGTACTTATCAACTAATCCAAAAAGTGATACGGGTTATAATAATCCGAAAGTAGATGATTTGATTGTAAAAGGTATAGGAACGACAGATATTGAAAAACGTAAAGCGATTTATAAAGAGCTGTATAAAGAGTTAAGTGATGATCCACCAGTTATTTTATTAAACTATCGTAAACTACTTTATGCTCATAATGCACGTATAAAAGGAATTGATCCAGAAAAGTACGATAGCATCAGTTCCAACTTACCAGTGTTATCTATTGAACAATAAGGGTTGACCTAAATAATAGAAGACGTTTTTTCACACAGCAATGGAATGGTAGCTGTTTTGAAAAAATGTTCTTCTATTTTTAAGTAAATAGGATTGGGGAGACAAAAGGTGAAAACATATATCATTCGTAGGTTTCTACAAATGATTCCTACATTGTTTGGTACGTCTATTATTATCTTTTTCTTATTTGCACTCTTACCGGGTGATTATATCGATTCAAATCCAAAATTAACACCAGAGAGAGCTCAAGAATTAAGAGAGTTGTACGGTTTAAATAAACCGATTATTGAAAGGTATTTTCATTGGTTAGTGAATGCTTTGCATGGTGATTTTGGATTTTCTTTACAGTATCAAGAACCGGTAACTTCATTACTTAATAAATTCATTTGGAATACATTTATTGTTGCTGCTGCAGCTTTATTTTTCACTTGGATTATTGCTCTTATTATTGGGGTTATTTCTGCAACAAAGCAGCACTCTTGGTTTGATAGATTGGTAACAATCGGTGTCTTTGCAGCAATGTCATTTCCATCATTTTTTATCGGACTATTTTTAATTAAATTATTAGCAGTTGATTTAAAGTTATTACCTATTGGTGGCATGATTGATATTGGGAGTAACTCAACAGGGATAGCATACATATTAGAAGTATTACGTCATATGATTCTACCTGTATTTATTTTAACGCTTCTTGGTGTAGGATCGTTAACACGCTATTTTAGAACTGGCATGTTGGATGTTATTAGGCAAGATTATATTCGTACTGCTCGTGCAAAAGGTTTAAAAGAAAGGACCGTTATTTATAAACATGCATTGAAAAATGCAATTTTGCCAGCAATTACATTACTCGCTTTTGAATTACCGGGTTTATTTTCAGGAGCTATTATTATTGAACAGATTTTTAATTGGCCAGGGATTGGGAGTATTCAATTAGAAGCATTAAACTTCCGTGATTATACGGTATTAATGGCCTTTACAATGTTTCTTTCTTGTTTAACAATTATGGCTAATTTCTTAGCTGATATTGTATATGCGTTTGTTGATCCAAGAATTCGATTGAAGTAAGGGGGGAAAGATATGGAGACTATTACACCCATAATAGAGAAAAAGAAAGAACGGAAAAAAAGAAATGAATCATCACCATGGCGCCAAGCATATAAAAAAATCAAGAAAAATAAGATGGCACTGTGTGGCTTATACGTTTTAATATTTATGTTTTTATTTAGTTTTATCGGTCCAATCTTTTCACCGTATGCTGATGGGAAAGTATAAGTAACACAAATTAATAAACCACCCAGCCTGTCACATTGGCTTGGGACAGACCAGTTGGGACGGGATATTTTAACTAGACTTATGCAAGCAGGGCGTATTTCATTAACAATCGGTTTAGCGTCGATGCTACTATCCGTTATACTAGGAGCTCTATTAGGAGCAATTGCTGGTTTTTATCGAGGAGTTGTAGATCATTTAATTATGCGTGTTGCAGATGTGTTAATGTCCATTCCAGGATTACCACTACTTATTATAATGGGAGCAATTTTATCAGAATGGAAATTACCATCGGAGTACCGTTTATATGTTGTAATGATTATTTTAAGTTTAGTAGGATGGCCAGGACTTGCCCGTCTTGTGAGAAGACAAATTTTAACATTGCGGGAGCAAGCCTTTATGCAAGCGGCAGATGTATTAGGATTAAAAGATTCTCGAAAAATCATTCATCATCTAATTCCTAACGTTTTTCCGTTACTTATTGTTGTAGCAACTTTGGGTGTGGCTGGATCTATTTTAAGTGAGTCCGCACTAAGTTACTTAGGCCTCGGAGTCGTTCCACCTACACCATCATGGGGGAACATGATTAGCGCAGCTAACTCATTAATCGATTTCCAAAAGCGTCCATGGTTATGGATTCCGCCCGGTTTTGCAATCTTTATAACAGTTGTATCAATTAATTTACTTGGTGATGCACTTCGTGATGCGTTAGATCCAAAGATGAGACGGTAGGTGAGAAGATATGAGTAAAGCGGTAGTAGAGCTGAAAGACTTACAAACACATTTTCAAACTGACGAGGGGACAGTAAAGGCTGTGAACCATGTTAGCTTTGCGGTTCGAGAAGGGGAAACAGTTTGTGTAGTAGGAGAATCAGGTTGCGGAAAGAGTGTAACAGCTTTATCTATTATGGGGCTTATTGCTGAATCTGGTAGTGTAGTGGGTGGAGACATTTTATATGAAGGAAAAAGTCTTTTAGGAATGAAAGAGAAAGAACTTCGTAGTTTACGAGGCAATGATATTGCAATGATTTTCCAAGAACCGATGACATCGCTAAACCCCGTCTTCACTGTAGGGGAGCAAATTGTAGAAACGTTAAGAGAACATGAATTACTTAGTAAAAATGAAGCATATAAGAAGGCAATTGAGTTAATTCGTAAAGTTGGCATAGCCCGCGCTGATGAAATCGTCCATTCTTATCCGCATGAACTGAGCGGTGGGATGTTACAACGTATTATGATTGCTGTTGCGCTTAGTTGTAATCCTAAGTTATTAATTGCAGATGAACCAACAACAGCTCTTGATGTTACCATTCAGGCTCAAATATTGGATCTACTAAGACAAGTGAAAGAAGAATTTAAAACGTCGATTTTATTAATTACACATGACTTAGGTGTCGTAGCGGAAATGGCTGATTATGTTGTCGTTATGTATGGCGGGAAAGTTATTGAAGAAGCCCCAGTACTAGAGATATTCCAAAATCCAAAACATCCTTATACGAAAGGATTATTGAAATCAAAACCAGTAATGGGAAAACGAATAGATAAACTATATTCTATTCCAGGGCAAGTTCCGAATTTAGTTGGTTTAGGTGAGTTTTGTTACTTTAGTGGGCGTTGTGAGCATTGTATGGAAATATGTGAAAAAGAAGCCCCCAATCTAAATGTAAATGATGAAAATCATAAAGTAGCTTGTTGGTTATATGAGGAGCGTGCGGAACAATGAGTGAACCATTATTAGAGGTGAAAAACCTAAAGGCATATTTTCCAATTAAGGGTGGCGTATTTAGTAGAACAATTGGGCATGTAAAAGCAGTTGATGGAGTAAGTTTTACTATTAATAAAGGTGAAGTGTTTGGTCTCGTTGGTGAATCAGGGAGCGGGAAAACAACAATAGGAAAAACAATTTTACGCCTCGTTCAAAAAACGGAGGGAGAAGTGAAGTTTAAAGGAAAAGATGTTCATTCTTTATCCAAGGATGAATTAAGAAAACATCGCCCTAATATGCAGCTCGTTTTCCAAGATCCATTTAGCTCATTAAATCCGAGAATGAGAATTGGAGAAGCGCTTGGAGAGCCAATGTTGGCCCACGGATTAGCAACGAAAGAAAATGTGCGTGAAAAGGTAATTGAAGTATTGGAGTTATGTGGATTAGCTCCTTATCATATTGACCGGTATCCCCATGAGTTTTCTGGTGGACAACGTCAGCGTATCGTAATCGCAAGAGCTATGGTATTAAATCCAGAATTCATTGTAGCTGATGAACCTGTAGCGGCACTAGATGTATCTATCCAAGCACAAATTATTAATTTATTTAGTGAGTTACAGGAGAAAAAGGGATTATCTTATTTATTCATTTCGCATGATTTAAGTGTAGTAGAACATTTATGTACGAAAATCGGAATTATGTATTTAGGTACGATTGTGGAGACAGCACCGCGTGATGAGTTATTTACCAATCCGCTACATCCTTATACGAAAGCATTGTTATCAGCTGTTCCAATACCAGATCCAACAGTGAAGCGAGAACGAATTATACTAGAAGGGGATATTCCAAGTCCAGCAAATCCACCTTCGGGCTGTCGTTTTCATACACGTTGCCCATTTGCAACGGATGTTTGTAAAAAAACAGTACCAGAATTCCGTAATGTTGGTGTAGAGCATTTTGTTGCTTGTCATCACGTATAAAAAAGGACTCTTTCAAATTGAAAGAGTCCTTTTTTTATTTACTAGATGAAGTTTGTTTCAATACAAATTGCTCGATTGCGTGAGCAACACCATGTTCATTGTTTGTTAGTGTTACAACATCACATAGCTTTTTTACATCTTCTTCAGCGTTGCCCATTGCAACAGATAAGCCCGCTACTTCTAACATCGGTACATCATTAAAATTATCACCAATAGCAACTGTATCTTCAATAGGGATATTAAAATGAGCTGCCATCTGCTGTATCCCGTTTCCTTTATGTCCATTCTTATCCATAATTTCTAAGTTAGTAGGAGCCGATGCTGTAACCATAATATCAGCATCCTCTTGTAATATACTTAATAGCTGTGCGCGATGCGCTGCATTAAACGTTAAAATGAAGAATTTAGATATTTCTAGTTCTTGGTTATTTACAACATCTTCTATTTTTTTGAAATCAGTAATTAGGTTCGATTTCTTTTGCTTTTCTGTAATTCGTTCAAGTTCCTCTAATGTAACATCAAGCGCATGCTTATTTTCTTCGAATGCTTGCATCACTTGATCTTGCCATGTATATGGAGAATAAACTCCTTTATTTGTATATAGCTTATATGGGAAACCTTCAGATTCTAGTAATTTTGCAAGTTTGTACACTTTGTCGTTTTGTATACAACGCGAGTTAATTACTTTTCCATCCACATAAACAATAGCCCCATTGCTTGCTCCGACTGGAAGAGATAATTTATATTCTTCCAATAGCTTTAAAGCATCCTCTTTCGCACGACCAGAACAGATCATTACAATATGACCGGCTTCTTGTGCAGTTTGGATTGCTTGTAGGTTTTCTTTGGAGATTTCAAGATTAGATGATAGTAGTGTACCATCCATATCTAATGCGATTAATTTCAAAATGACCACCTCTTTGTTTTTATTATACATAGTTATATAGAGGAAACATATAAACTTATCTTGGAAAGACGGTATTTTATCTCATATTAAAAGTAAGTAAAGATTAGATAGGTTTAGTGGCACTAAATAAACAATTTGTAACAAAAATAGAGAGGAATATGACTACATTTCACTTTATGACTGTAATGTTACACGAATGTTACAAACGTGAACTTAGTGAAAAATGCATTAAGTAAAGGTTTTTGAGGGTTATTATAAAAAAACGTAAAAAAAGTGTAATAAATTTTACGTAATTATATTGCAACGTAATAATAGTTATGTTACATTAATGTTACAAACGTTACGTTATCAAATTTAATGTAACGTTAACATAAAAACTATGAAATAAACATTTCTTAGAAATTACATATAGATAACTTATAAAAAGGGAGGATAAATGATATGAAAGAGCAAGTATTACAAGTAACAAAAGGTGACTTTGTAGGATCAGCAAGTGGAGCAGTAGTATTAACAGCGTTAATCGTATTTCTATCAAGCGTATTAGTATAATAGAAGCTTTGCAACAAAAGAAAAAGAAGGGAGAATGAAAGATATGAAAGAGCAGGTATTACAAGTAACAAAAGGTGACTTCGTAGGATCAGCAAGTGGAGCGGTAGTATTAACAGCATTAATCGTATTTTTATCAAGCGTATTAGTATAATAGAAGTTTTGTAATAAAAGAAAAAGAGAGGAGAATGAAAGATATGAAAGAGCAAGTATTACAAGTAACAAAAGGTGACTTCGTAGGATCAGCAAGTGGAGCGGTAGTATTAACAGCGTTAATCGTATTTCTATCAAGCGTATTAGTATAATAGAAGCTTTGTAACAAAAGAAAAAAAGGAGGATAAATGATATGAAAGAGCAAGTATTACAAGTAACAAAAGGTGATTTCGTAGGATCAGCAAGTGGAGCGGTAGTATTAACAGCATTAATCGTATTTTTATCAAGTGTATTAGTATAATAGAAGTTTTAAATTAAACAAAAAAGGAAGGAGAATGAGGGATATGAACAATGAACAAGTGTTTCAAGTAACAAAAACAGATTTATTAGGATCCTTAGGTGGAGCGGTAATATTAACATCATTTATTCTATTCCTTGCAAATGTATTAGTATGAGATATATAAATACAATCATTCAAAAAAAATAAAGACTCTAACGTATTAGTAAGTAGTTAATATGTTGGAGTCTTTTTTATATTCTTCTTATATACCCTCAAGTATTAAAGTTACCTCATTATCCAGCATTCATGGCTAATTAAACGCTGCGGTTGAAACTTGATTCAACGAATAATCAAAAATCCACTGAATAAAATCCCGCTTTATTTCAAAGAGAAAAAAGTCGAATTTTATATGTAAGAAAAAAAGAGGAATTTGACAGAAAAGATAGAAAATTTTAAAGGTCAGAATTTGTTAGCTTGCTAACTAATTTCTATTAATTAATGTTGGAAGCGTTTTCGGTTGGTTTTAAGTATGGACCATTTAATCTATTTACAGGGGGATGAAGATATTATGAAACAAAAATCTATGGATACGCTAGCTGCACAAATGGAGGACTTTTTTCCAGTACGTGATGTAGATCATTTGGAATTTTACGTAGGGAATGCAAAGCAATCGAGTTATTATCTTGCGAGAGCGTTCGGATTCAAAATTGTAGCTTACTCTGGATTAGAAACTGGAAACCGTGAAAAGGTATCTTATGTTCTTGTGCAAAAAAATATGCGTTTCGTTGTGTCTGGAGCTTTAAGTAGTGAAAATCGTATTGCAGAGTTTGTAAAGACTCATGGTGATGGCGTGAAGGATGTGGCACTACTTGTTGATGATGTTGATAAAGCATACTCAGAAGCAGTGAAACGTGGTGCCGTCGCAATTGCTCCACCGCAGGAATTAACAGATGAGGACGGTACATTGAAAAAAGCAGTTATTGGTACGTATGGTGATACAATTCATACGCTTGTAGAGCGTAAAAATTATAAAGGGGCATTTATGCCAGGATTCCAAAAGGTAGAATTTAATATTCCATTTGAGGAGTCTGGTTTAATTGCTGTTGATCATGTAGTTGGTAATGTTGAAAAAATGGAAGAGTGGGTTAGTTATTACGAGAATGTTATGGGCTTTAAACAAATGATTCATTTTGATGATGACGATATTAGTACAGAGTATTCGGCGTTAATGTCAAAAGTTATGACGAATGGAAGTCGTATTAAGTTTCCTATTAACGAACCAGCAGACGGAAAGAGAAAGTCACAAATTCAAGAGTATCTAGAATTCTATAATGGAGCTGGTGTACAACATCTTGCTTTATTAACAAGTGATATTGTTAAAACAGTTGAAGCGCTTCGTGCAAATGGGGTGGAGTTTTTAGATACACCTGATACTTATTACGATGAGCTAACTGCACGAGTTGGAAAAATCGATGAAGAAATTGATAAGTTAAAAGAATTAAAGATCTTAGTAGATCGTGATGATGAAGGTTACTTACTACAAATCTTTACGAAACCAATTGTAGATCGTCCGACTTTATTTATTGAAATCATTCAACGTAAAGGTTCTCGTGGATTTGGTGAAGGAAACTTTAAAGCGTTATTCGAATCAATTGAAAGAGAACAAGAGCGTCGCGGAAACTTATAAGATTTGTATCCACCAGCAAAAGTCCCTTTGCTGGTGGAAATTTCATTTTTATAAGGAGGAATTAGGATGAAATTTGTTACATTTTGTCTTCCTTCAAAAGAACTACGGGCTGGATGGCTTGAAGGTGACAAAGTAATAGATATGAATCTTGCTAGTGAAGGGAAAATCCCTTCTTCTATGATGGATTTTTTAGAGAAAGCGGATGAGTATGTAGAAGTAGTGCGGAATATTAAGAATCCAAATAAGGGTATATATGCTTTAGAAGAAGTACAATTGACAGCTGCTCTTCCTAATCCGAGTAGTATTCGAGATTTTTACGCATTTGAACAACATGTAAAAACAGCTCGTGGACGAAGAGGATTAGATGTTGTGCCTGAATGGTATGATATTCCGGTTTTTTATTTTACTAATCATCGTGCTGTAATTGGTTCCGGTGATTTTGTAATTGGTCCGAAAAAGTCTAAAAAGCTTGATTATGAGTTGGAGATTGCTTGCGTAATAGGAAAAGAAGGGCGAAATATTTCTCGTGAGCAAGCAGAGGAATATATTTTTGGTTATTGTATTATGAACGACTGGAGTGCGAGAGACTTACAAGCAACAGAAATGAAAGTAGGTCTCGGTCCAGCGAAAGGAAAAGACTTTGCAACTTCTTTAGGAGCACATCTCGTTACGAAAGAGGAATTAGACGTTTATCGTAATGGTGATCGATATAATTTAGAAATGACTGCTCATGTAAATGGAAAACTATTATCAAAAGGAAACTTCCAAGATATTTACTATACATTTGCTGAAATGATTGAACGTGCTTCAGAGGACGTTACGTTATATCCAGGAGATGTGATTGGTTCTGGGACAGTAGGAACAGGATGTATTTTAGAACTGGGTACAGAAGAGTGGCTACAAGATGGAGATGTTGTAGAACTGTCGATTACTGGTTTAGGTACACTACGTAATACGATCAAAAAAGAAAAGGAAGCGGGTGATGGGCATGTTTTATCGTCACATGGGAGAACTACCTCATAAACGACATGTACAATTTCGTAAAAAAGATGGGTCGCTTTATCGTGAACAGGTAATGGGAACAAAAGGTTTTTCTGGTACGCAGTCTATTTTGTATCATCATTATATGCCAACAGAAGTAGGTCATTCTGCATTATCGCATTCTTGTCAGTTGCAGTATGAAGAGGATGTTGCTCTTTCTCATCGCCACTTTCGAACGAAAGAAAGTAAAAAAAGTGGTGATGCAATAAGTGGACGTAATTTCATACTTGGAAATGAAGATTTGTTAATTGGAGTAGTGAGTCCAACAGAAAAAATGGATTATTTCTATCGTAATGGTGATGGCGATGAAATGTTATTTGTTCATTATGGAACAGGGAAAATTGAAACGATGTTTGGAACGATTCACTATAGAAAAGGCGACTATGTAACGATTCCAATTGGAACGATTTATCGTGTTATTCCAGATGAAGGAGAGACTAAGTTTCTTGTTGTAGAGGCAAATAGCCAAATTACAACGCCGCGTCGTTATCGAAATGAATACGGACAATTGTTAGAGCATAGTCCGTTTTGTGAAAGAGATCTTCGTGGTCCAGAAAAATTAGAGACATATGATGAAAAAGGCGAGTTTGTCGTAATGACAAAATCAAGAGGCTATATGCATAAACATGTTTTAGGACACCACCCGTTAGATGTTGTTGGATGGGATGGCTATTTATATCCGTGGGTATTTAATGTAGAGGATTTTGAACCAATTACAGGGCGCATTCATCAGCCACCGCCAGTACATCAAACATTTGAAGGGCATAATTTTGTTATTTGCTCTTTCGTACCACGTTTATACGATTATCATCCAGAGTCAATTCCAGCACCATATTATCATAGTAATGTTAATAGTGATGAAGTTCTTTACTATGTAGAAGGAAACTTTATGAGTCGCAAAGGTGTGGAAGAAGGTTCTATTACACTTCATCCGAGCGGGATTCCCCATGGACCGCATCCGGGGAAAACAGAGGCAAGTATAGGGAAGAAAGAGACGCTTGAATTAGCTGTTATGATAGACACATTCCGTCCGCTTCGTATTGTAAAACAAGCACATGAAACAGAAGATGAAAAGTATATGTATAGTTGGATTGAACAAGGTTCATATACTGTGAAATAAGTAAAAAAGGCATGCTCTCAATAAGGGGGCATGCCTTTTTCACGGAATCGACATGTATAATAATACCAAAAAAATAATGGAAAGATATATAGAAAGAATAATAAGGATCGTGCATATTCAGAAGAATTTCTACTTGTTTCGACAAAAGTATTGACTAGGAAAAGCGTAATGAGTAAAATAAAAAAGCGAATTAAAAATTTTCAGAAAATTTAAAACTTGGAGGAGTGAAAGATGAAGCAAATTTTTCAAAAGAAGCCAATTGCAAAGTTAATGCATGAAAGTAAGCAAAAAACGTTAGCAAGAACATTGGGTGCGCTAGATTTAACTATGCTTGGAATCGGAGCAATTGTTGGAACTGGTATTTTTGTTCTAACGGGTGTTGTGGCAGCGAAACATTCTGGGCCAGCTATTATATTATCATTTGCGATTGCCGCGTTAGCTTGTGCCTTTGCTGCATTTTGTTATGCTGAATTTGCTTCTTCAGTTCCTGTCTCGGGCAGTGTGTATACGTATACATACGCGACGATGGGGGAAGTGTTCGCATTTTTAATTGGCTGGGACTTAATGCTTGAATATTTACTTGCTACATCTGCTGTAGCAAACGGTTGGTCTGCATATTTTCAATCTTTATTAAAGGGGTTTGGAATTCACATTCCGACTATTCTCTCCTCGGCTCCTGGTACAGGAAAGGGTGGAATAATTGATCTACCTGCAGTTCTAATTATTTTAGTGATGACAGTTCTTTTATCTAGGGGTGTTCGTGAAAGTGCACGAGTAAATAACATTATGGTATTTATTAAAATAGCAGTTGTTCTTATTTTTATCTTTGCTGGTTTTAATTATGTGAAACCTGAAAACTGGACGCCCTTTATGCCATTTGGTTTAGATGGTGTAATGGCTGGAGCGGCTACAGTATTCTTCGCATTTATAGGATTTGATGCAGTTTCAACAGCGGCAGAAGAAGTGAAACGTCCGCAACGTGATTTACCAATTGGTATTATTGCATCGTTATTAATTTGTACAGTTCTTTATATCGTTGTTTCGCTTATTTTGACAGGAATTGTTCCATACGGCCAGCTAAATATATCAGATCCAGTTGCTTTTGCACTTCAATTTATTGGACAAGATGGTTTAGCGGGGGTAATTTCAGTAGGAGCAATTACAGGAATTACAACAGTAATGCTAGTTATGATGTATGGGCAAGTTCGTGTTTCTTATGCGATGAGCCGAGATGGTTTACTGCCGAAGCGTCTTGCTAAAGTTCATCCGAAATTTAAAACGCCATTTTTAAATACATGGACAACGGGGATTATTGCGGCACTGATTTCAGGATTAATAGATTTAAATGTTTTAGCACATCTTGTAAATATGGGGACATTGTCAGCATTTGCACTTGTAGCTGTTGCGGTAATCGTAATGAGAAGAACTCATCCAGACTTACCAAGGGCATTTAAGGCTCCGCTTGTACCATTTTTACCAGCATTAACAGTGATTTTCTGTTTATACTTAATGCTTCAGTTATCAGGGACAGCGTGGATTAGTTTTGGGATATGGATGGTTATTGGTATAGCGGTTTACTTCTTATATAGCCGAAAACATAGTGCTTTAAATAATAGTAAAAAAGAAGAAGATGTTGCAAATTTATAAGCGAAAAAATCCATTCTAATTCTGTTAGAATGGATTTTTTTATTTGAAAATTTACATTTTTCTGAACTTGTTATAAGATAATTGTTGGCTAACTAAAGGGGTGGAATGATGAAAAATACGTGGCGTGAGTTAAGGGAGATGGACCGTAACGTATGGATTCGATTTATTGGAGAGACGTTAAATGGAATTGCAATGATGATGTTAATGCCTTTTTTTGCATTATATTTAAAAGATAAGGTAGATTCGTTGTTGGAAGTTGGGGTTATTATGGCGCTTTCTCCAATTGCTGCAAGCTTTGGATCACTTATAGGAGGGAGAATTGCTGACATATATGGAAGAAAGCCTATTATGATATTTTCTATGGCAAGTAATGCATTATTAATGCTCGGTTTTCTATTTATAGAAGGATTTATTCCATATGCAATTTTATCTATTTTTTTAGGGTTGAGTAATTCTTTATTTCATCCAGCTGCATCAGCTATGGTCGCGGATGTAACGGCACCAGAAAAAAGAACAGAGGCATATGGTTTATTACGAATGGGACACAATATAGGTGCTGCGATTGGTCCGATAATGGGAGCATCAGTAGTTGTGTTGTCAAAGAACCTTGTGTTTATTATTGCCTCTTCTACAATGCTATTTTATGCGTTACTTGTATTACTTCTTATTCAAGAGACGATGCCAAAGAGTATAGATAAGGAAGAACATAAAGAAAAGGAATCTGGGGCAGTTTGGAAAATTGTAATGCGAGATAAGGCATTAATGATTTACTTATTAGCAGGTATTATCATTTCGATGGGGTTTTCTCAAACGGAAGGCATGCTGCCACTACATTTTGATAATGAAATGAAGCGTATTTTTGGAACGAATAATCCATATCCATATTTAATGGCGTTAAACGGACTATTAGTTGTTTTATTCCAGTTTCAAATTTCAAAATGGGCTACGGATAAACCAGTTGGGAAGACGATGTTATATGGTGCATGTTTATTCGGGATTGGATTATTTTTTATAGGGTGGTTACCGAAGTGGTTTGGAGAATTTAATACAAATGCTACAATTATTTTAATAACACTACTGTTCGTTTATGCTATATATACGTTAGGTGAAATGATTATGTCGCCTGTACAGATGACATTTGTAGCAAATTTGGCCCCTGAGCATTTGAGAGGGACTTATATGGGAGCTGCAAGTTTGCAGTGGATTACAGGAAGCGCATTTGGCCCACTTTTGGGAGGTTTTTTATTAGATCGGTTACTTGGTCACCTTCTATTTACAATTTTAGCTGTAGGATGTGTAGTTGCAGGTATTGTATATGTTTCTTTAGATCGCCTTGTTGAGCAAAGGCAAAAAGACACACTAACCAAACAATCTTCTTAGTGAATAGGTGACATACACAAAAAAGGGGATTTCTACATATTTTAGGTACATAACTAGATTAGATTGCCATTTTATTTTGTGTAGCTATATAGAAAATGAAATGAAAAACCAATAAGTGATGTTATTTAATTATTTATGGAAGTTACATTTTATTTCAAATAGGAACTACCTATTTTTATAAAAAGTGCTAAAATAGAAAAATGAAAACAATTGGTTAGGGTGATTTCATTGACGAAAATTAAATTAGGTTTATTATATGGTGGAAAATCAGCTGAGCATCAAGTTTCGCTACAGACGGCTCTTGCTGCTATTAAAGCGTTAAATCAAGATAAATTCGAGATTCATCCAATTTATATTACAGAACAAGGTCAATGGGTACGCGGTGAGCGTATTGAAGGCGAAGTAACAGATGTTGAAGCTTTAAAAATGAGCGGTGCAGAAAATGCGATTTCTCCGTTATCATTAAGTACAGAAATTATCCCATCTGCAGCTTCTGAGGAGAACGCTATTGACGTTATTTTCCCATTACTACATGGACCAAACGGTGAAGATGGAACGGTTCAAGGACTATTAGAATTAATGAATATCCCTTATGTAGGAAATGGTGTTCTAGCATCATCTGCTGGTATGGATAAAGTTGTTATGAAAAACATCTTTGCAGAGGCTGGTTTAAAACAAGCAAAATATGCATCCTTCATTCGTAGTGCATGGGAAAAAAATCGTGAGGAAGCTTATTCTAAAGTAGAAGATAAGTTAGGATATCCTTGCTTCGTAAAACCAGCGAACCTTGGTTCAAGTGTTGGTATTAATAAGTGTAAAAATCGTGAAGAACTTGAGGATGCATTTGTAGAGGCATTCCAATTTGATCGCAAAATTATTGTAGAAGAAAATATTGTAGGTCGTGAAGTAGAAGTTGGGGTACTAGGTAATGATGAGCCGAAATGTTCAGTTGTAGGTGAAATCGTTCCGAAAAAGGACTTCTATGATTATAAGTCGAAATATATCGATGGTGATACGGCGCTAATTATTCCAGCTGAAATGACAGAAGAAGAATCTAATGTAATTAAGCGTGATGCAATTATTGCATTCCAATCATTAGACGGTGCAGGTTTAACGCGAGCTGATTTCTTCTTAACGAAAGATGGAGAAGTGTATATTAACGAAGTAAACACAATGCCAGGATTTACACCGTTCAGTATGTTCCCTCTATTATGGCAACATACTGGGTTACCGTATCCAGAATTAATCGAAGAGCTAATTCGTTTAGCGATTGAACGTCACGAAGAAAAACAAAAAATTAAATATACAATCTAACAAAAAAGGAGGAAGCACTATTCGTAGGAATAGTGCTTCCTCTATGTAAGGAGCGTTTCTATATGATAAAGCGAATGTTAAAGCAAGTGGAACAGATGGTAAATGGTACTGGATTAGCAGAGCAATATGAGGGAATTACTATTCAAGGCGTGTCTATTGATACAAGAAAAATTGAAAAAGGAAACTTGTATGTTCCGATTCAAGGGGAGCGCTTTGATGGACATGCTTTTGTAGATAAAGCTGTTGAAAATGGAGCTGTGGCTACATTATGGATGAAAGATGTAGCGAATCCACCTGAGAATCTTCCGGTTATTTTTGTGGAAGACACGCTATCCGCATTGCAAATGTTAGCGAAAAACTATCGTGATCAATTGGATGTTAAAGTTGTAGGTGTAACGGGTAGTAACGGTAAAACATCTACGAAAGATATTGTAACAAGTCTTCTTGCGACTAAATTCAAAGTGCAAAAAACAGAAGGGAACTTCAATAACCATATCGGATTACCTCTTACCATTTTAAACTTAGAAGAAACTACAGAAGTAGCAGTATTAGAGATGGGTATGTCAAGCCGAGGCGAAATTGAATTCTTATCTAAGTTAGCTCGTCCTAATGCAGCTATCATTACGAATATTGGTGAGGCACATTTAATGGATTTAGGATCTCGTGAGGCAATTGCTGAAGCGAAATTAGAAATTGTTACAGGGTTACAAGAAGGTGGCGTGTTCGTATATAACGGAGATGAGCCTTTATTAACGAATCGTGTTCCTGAAATGAATTTAGCAACAGAAACGGTTACGTTTGGTGATGCAAGAGCAAACGATTATTATCCAATGACTGTAACATTACAAGCAACTGGGACACATTTCAAAATGAATAGAGATGAAAATATTTCATTCTACTTACCGGTGTTAGGAAAACATAATGTGTATAATACACTTGCTTCAATGGCAATTGCGAAACATTTTGGTGTAACGTGGGAAGAGATGAAAGAAGGTTTAGTAACACTTCAAATGACGGGCATGCGTATGGAAATTGTGAAAACAAATAGTGGTTTAACAATTATCAACGATGCTTATAATGCAAGTCCGACGGCTATGGAAGCAGCATTCCATTTAATGAATGGTTTAGATGGTTTTGCTAAAAAAATCGTTGTGCTCGGTGATATGTTAGAACTTGGAGATCAAGAAGTACAGTTCCATTATGAGGTAGGAAAATTAATCGATCCAGCAAAAATCTCGCATGTATTCACATACGGTAGATTAGGGGCTCAAATTGCTGAAGGAGCGAAAATTAATTTCCCTAATGAACGTGTAAAGGCGTATGATAATAAAGAAGAGTTAGTAAAAGATTTACAAGCAGTAGTCGATGTGAAAGATGTTGTATTAATAAAAGCATCTCGCGGTATGAAATTAGAAGAAGTAATTACGATGTTGAAATAATTGGTGTATATAAATAGGGATGATAGTTACGAAAATAGAAGAAACTTATAATAAGCGCTTACAGTAAATATAAAAAAATAAAAGTGAAGAAAAAAACTCTGAATATGAAAATAAGGTAACAGTTGGGTTTGCTTTTTACACATACAAAACTTATAATTGATAAAGTGTAATAACGTTTAGAAGTATTTTCGTGAAGAATATACGCCCGTTTATATACGTGAGCATTCAGGAAAAGGGCTTTTCCGCAAATTCGGAAAACGCCTTTTTTTAAATGATAAGTATAGGATAGAAAAGGAGAAGTAACATTGACAACATTTCGAGAATTAGGATTAAGTGATTCTTTACTGCAATCTGTTGAAAGTATGGGCTTTGAAGAGGCTACACCAATTCAAGCTGAAACAATTCCACATGCATTGCAAGGTAAAGATATTATTGGGCAAGCGCAAACAGGTACAGGGAAAACAGCAGCATTCGGATTACCACTATTAGATAAAGTGGATACACATAAAGAATCGGTTCAAGGTATTGTTATCGCGCCAACGCGTGAATTAGCAATTCAAGTTGGAGAAGAATTATACAAAATTGGTAAGCATAAACGTGTTCGCATTTTACCAATTTATGGTGGTCAAGATATTAACCGCCAAATTCGTGCTCTAAAAAAACACCCACACATTATTGTTGGTACGCCGGGTCGTATTTTAGATCATATTAACCGTAAAACACTTCGTCTGCAAAACGTAGAGACAGTTGTTCTTGACGAAGCGGATGAAATGTTAAACATGGGCTTCATTGAAGACATTGAAGCAATTTTAACAGATGTGCCAGAAACACATCAAACATTACTATTCTCAGCGACAATGCCGGATCCAATCCGCCGTATTGCTGAGCGTTTCATGACTGAGCCTCAACACATTAAAGTAAAAGCAAAAGAAGTAACAATGCCAAACATTCAGCAGTTCTATTTAGAAGTGCAAGAAAAGAAAAAGTTTGACGTGTTAACACGCTTATTAGATATTCAATCTCCAGAGCTTGCAATCGTATTCGGTCGTACAAAGCGCCGTGTTGATGAATTATCAGAAGCATTAAACTTACGTGGTTATGCTGCAGAAGGTATTCATGGTGATTTAACTCAGGCGAAACGTATGTCTGTATTACGTAAATTTAAAGAAGGTTCTATTGAAGTTCTTGTTGCAACAGACGTTGCTGCACGTGGTCTTGATATTTCAGGCGTAACGCACGTATATAACTTCGATATTCCACAAGATCCAGAATCATACGTTCACCGTATCGGTCGTACTGGTCGTGCAGGTAAAAAAGGTATTGCAATGCTATTTGTAACACCACGTGAATCAGGACAATTAAAAAATATCGAGCGTACAACAAAACGTAAAATGGACCGCATGGATGCACCGACACTTGACGAGGCATTAGAAGGTCAACAACGTTTAATCGCTGAAAAGCTTCAAAGCACAATTGAAAATGAAAACTTAGCATACTACAAGCGTATTGCAGAAGAAATGTTAGAAGAAAATGACTCTGTAACAGTAGTAGCTGCTGCTTTAAAAATGATGACTAAAGAGCCGGATACAACTCCGATCGCTTTAACATCAGAACCACCTGTTGTTTCAAGAGGTGGCGGTTCTAAAAAACGCGGCGGTAACGGAGGCGGATACCGTGATGGTAACCGTAATCGTAGTCGTGATGCACGCGGCGGTGGCGATGGACGTAATCGTGACCGTAACCGTGATGGACGTAATCGTGACGGAAACCGTGATCGCAATCGTGATGGTAACCGCGATCGTAATCGTGATGGTGGTAGTCGTGGTCGTAGAGGTGAAGGCCAAGGTCGCCCTGGTTCTTCAAATGGACGCGGCGAAAGAAAACATCATAGCCGTCCACAAGCTTAATAAAAAAAAGAGAATGCCCTTTGCGGGCTGGTCATCTCCCTGTCAAGTAGACAGTAATAAAAAGAGTATTATGCCACGGCCTTTTCCCGATATTCTATCGGGGAAAGGCCGTGAAGTTTTTCTTGGAATCTTTCTGTA